>NZ_JBHVDD010000091.1:0-38803 GCF_042802995.1 Streptomyces sp. NPDC057438 | reverse complement strand
TGGCGAGCGCAGCGGCGGCTTCCGTCGTGACGACAGCCGCGGTGGCGAGCGCAGCGGCGGCTTCCGTCGTGACGACAGCCGCGGTGGCGAGCGCAGCGGCGGCTTCCGTCGTGACGACAGCCGCGGTGGCGAGCGCACCGGCGGCTTCCGTCGTGACGACGACCGTGGCGGCGAGCGCACCGGCGGCTTCCGCGGGCGCGACGACCGAGGCCGCGACGACCGGCGCGGCGGTCCCCGTCGTGACGATCGTGGAGGCCGTCCTGGCGGGTTCCGTGACCGGGACGACCGGCGGGGCGGCGACGACCGGCGCGGTGGCGGCCGGTTCCGTGACGAGCGGGACCGGGACCGGGAGCCGATCAAGCGGCTGCCGATCCCGGAGGACGTCACCGGCGAGGAGATCGACAAGGACGTACGGCAGGAACTGCAGAGCCTGCCCAAGACGCTCGCCGACGACGTCGCCAAGAACCTGGTGATGGTCGCGCGGCTCATCGACGAGGACCCCGAGGGCGCGTACGGCTACTCCCGCGTGGCACTGCGGCTGGCGTCGCGTGTCGCCGCCGTGCGTGAGGCGGCCGGTTTCGCCGCGTACGCCACCCAGAAGTACAGCGAGGCGCTCGCCGAGTTCCGGGCCGCCCGGCGCATGACCGGCAACGTCGACCTGTGGCCCGTCATGGCCGACTGCGAGCGTGGTCTCGGGCGGCCCGAGAAGGCGCTGGACATGGCCGGGGCCCCCGAGGTGCACAAGCTGGACAAGGCCGGTCAGGTCGAGATGCGGCTCGTGGCGGCCGGTGCGCGCCGTGACATGGACCAGCTCGACGCGGCCATCGTGACCCTGCAGAGCCCGGAGCTCGCCTCCAGCTCCGTCCAGCCATGGACCGCGCGCCTGCGGTACGCGTACGCCGACGCGCTGCTCGAGGCCGGGCGTGAGGGCGAGGCGCGGGAGTGGTTCGCCAAGGCCGTCGAGGCCGACAAGGACGGCAGCACGGACGCGTCGGACCGGCTCGCGGAGATGGACGGTGTCGAGTTCGTCGACGCCCTCGGTGACGAAGAGGGCGGGCCCGAGAGCCACGAGGCGGCACAGAGTGTCTCCGCCCCGGACGACGATCTGAACAGCGACAGCGACAGCGACGAGGACGACGTCACCGACGAGGACGTGAAGGACGACATGTCCGGCGACGTCGTCGACGTCCAGGACGACAAGAGCGACCTGGGCGAGAAGGACGACAACGACGACAAGGACGACAAGGACTGACGTCCGGCCAGGACCATGGAAGGGCGGGACCTCGTACGACGGGGTCCCGCCCTTTCGTATGCCGTTCTCCGGTCTCCGGCCGGCCCCTCAAAGGTCCAGCGTGCGCAGCACCAGCCCCGAGGCCGGCTTCGGGCCGAACGACGTGGACTTGCGCGGCATGGTGACGCCCTGGCGGGCGAGCTCGCGTACGACCTCCTCGCGTACCGGGTGCATCAGGACGGCCGTGCCGCCGTCGCGTTCGGCCTTCTCGACGGTCGCGGCCGTGTCGTGGATGTAGGCGACGTGGGCCGGCGAGTCCTCGGGGATGCGCCAGACGTGGTCGAGGAGGGTGGAGTGCAGGACCGTCGCGTCGAGGGTGCGCCAAGCGGCCGGGCGGTCGGCGGGGATCGTACGGGCGAGGAGGTCTGTGTCCGGGCGGTCGGCGAGGTGGAAGGAGCCGTCGCCCGCGAGGAGGAAGGCGTTGCCGGCGGCGGCCGCCTCCGCCAGGGCCTCCAGCGCCTCGGCGAGCGGGACGTCCAGTCGGCGTACGCGGAACCGGCCGTCCAGGGCGGCGAGCGCGTCGGAGAGCGGGAGCCGGTGGAGGAGGCGGTGGATCGCGCGGACACGGAGGGGGTAGCGGGCGGTGTCCACGAGGAGGACCAGGCCGTAGTCCCAGGGGCTGGGGGACGGGTGTTCCGCGCGGAGCCGCAGGTAGGTCGCCCAGCGGTGGTGGCCGTCGGCTATCAGGGCCTGGTGGTGGGCGAGGTCCGACTGGATCTCGGCGAGGTCGGCGGGGTCGGTGACCGCCCACAGGCGGTGGCTGAAGCCGTCCTCCGTGGTCGTGGCGAGGAGCGGAGTTCGTTCCGCCGTGCGTTCGACCACGGCCGCCGCTCCGGCCGCGGCGCCGTCACCCCGGTAGGTGAGCAGCAGGGGCTCCATGTTGGTGGAGGTGGCGCGCATCAGGGCCGCGCGGTCCGCGATCACATGGGGGATGACGTCCTCGTGCGGCAGGACCACTCCCGCGTCCGCCTCCGAGAGGCGCAGGGCGCCTATGAGGCCGCGCTGGAGGATGCTGCCGTCCGCCTGCTCGTAGACATAGAGGCCGGGCTCCCTGTCGGGGGCGAGGACGCCGTCGGCGAGCCAGCGGCGCAGGGTGTCCGCGGCCTGTTCGTCGCGGGCTGCGGGTGTTCCGGCCTGGGGGAGTATCAGGCGGACGATGTTGTGCGGATCGGCGGATTCGAGATGGAGCAGACCGTCCGGCCGTACGACGACGTCGTACGGCGGTGATGTCACGGCGGCCAGGCTGCCGACCCGGTCGGGGTCGTAGCGAAGCCCCCGGAACGGGGTCAGTTCCAGGCCGCTGCGCGCCGGGGTCTCCTCCGCGGGACCTGCGTAGTTCATTGATGCATCGTAGGGGTGTCGGTGCCGTGAGGGATGATCGGGGAAAGTGACCTAACCGATTGTTGACCCACCGGGGGACCGCCGGGCGTCACCGGGACAATCCCGGAGGGCCGCCGGGCGATGGCCGGCCACCCACGGGTGGCCGGCCGGCCGGTGGACCGAGCGAGGAGCGGAGTGCGATGAGCCGGACAGTCAGGACACGGCCCGACGGCAGTGGGCGGGCCCTGAGCGAGGCGTACGACACGGCGCTGCTCGATCTCGACGGGGTGGTGTACGCGGGCGGCAGTGCGATCGCGTACGCCGTGGAGTCCCTGGGCACGGCGCGTGCGGGCGGAATGCATCTCGCGTACGTCACCAACAACGCGCTGCGGACCCCCGACACCGTGGCCGCGCATCTCACCGCGCTCGGGATACCGACCGTGGCGGGTGATGTCATCACCTCGGCGCAGGCCGTCGCGCGGCTGATCAGCGAGCAACTGCCCGCCGGTGCGCGGGTGCTGGTCATCGGCGGCGAGGGACTGCGGGTGGCCCTGCGCGAGCGGGGTCTGGAACCGGTCGAGTCGGCGGACGACGATCCGGCGGCCGTGGTGCAGGGGTTCGGCGGGCCCGACCTGCCCTGGGGGCGGTTCGCGGAGGCCAGCTACGCCATCGCGCGCGGGGTGCCGTGGTACGCGTCCAACACCGACCTGACGATTCCGAGTGCCCGGGGCATCGCGCCCGGCAACGGGGCGGCCGTGCAGGTCGTGCGGATCGCGACCGGGGCCGAGCCGCAGGTGGCGGGCAAGCCGCTGCCGCCGATGCACCGGGAGACGATCCTGCGGACGGGCGCCGAGCGGCCGTTGGTGATCGGGGACCGGCTGGACACGGACATCGAGGGCGCGTTCAACGGCGAGGTCGACTCGCTTCTCGTGCTGACCGGCGTGACCGACGGCGCCCAACTGCTGGCCGCGCCCCCGCAGCACCGGCCCACGTATGTCGACGCCGATCTGCGGGGCATGCTCACCGGGCAGCCGGAGGTCGTCGAGGCGGGCGCGGGCTTCCGCTGCGGTGGCTGGACGGCGACGGCCGGTGCGGAGCGGCTGGAACTGGACGGTGAGGGCGAGGCCCTGGACGGGCTGCGGGCGCTGTGCGCGGCGGCCTGGACGGCTGCCGGGGAGGGCTCGTGCGAGCTGGACGGGGGGAAGGCGCTGGCCCGGCTGGGGCTGTGAGTGCCGGGTGCCGGTGTCGCAGTGCCTCAAAGGCCGCGGGATTCGGCCGCCGTGTGAGGGGCACTCAGCGTACGACCCCGGCGCCCGGGCGGTGTTCGCGGACGCGATCGAGCCGAAAAGGGAGGATAGGCTAACCTAACCGGGTGTTGGTCGACAGTCCTCCTGAACCGAGCGCGGAGACCGCCCCCGCGCCACCCAGCCGCCGGGCGGTACGAGCCGTCGGGCTCCTCGTGTCCCTGCTGACCCTCGTCGTGGTGGCCCTGGCGAGTATCGCGATCGGTGCGAAGGAGCTGTCCTTCGGGCAGGTCTGGCACGGGTTGTTCGAGGACACGGGGACGTACGGGGACGCCGTCGTCGGGGAGCGGATCTCGCGCACCCTGCTCGGACTCCTCGCGGGCGCCGCGCTGGGGCTTGCGGGGGCCGTCCTCCAGGCGCTCACCCGCAATCCGCTCGCCGACCCGGGACTGCTCGGTATCAACGCGGGCGCGTCCGCCGCCGTTGTCACCGCCATCACCTACTTCGGCGTCACCTCGCTGAGCGGGTACGTGTGGTTCGCGTTCGCCGGCGCCGCCGCCGTCGGGGCGCTGGTCTGGTTCCTCGGCGGCAGCCGCGGCGCCACACCCGTGCGGCTCGCGCTCGCGGGCACGGCCATCAGCGCCGCCCTCTACGGCTATCTGCAGGCCGTGATGATCATGGATGGCGCGGCGCTCTCCAGGATGCGGTTCTGGACGGTCGGATCGCTGGCTTCGGCGACCGACGGGACGATCACGCAGGTGCTCCCGTTCCTGGCCGTCGGCACGGTCGTCGCGCTGCTGCTCGCCCGGCCGCTGAACGCGATGGCCATGGGCGACGACACCGCTCGCGCGCTCGGCGCCGACCTCAACCGCACCCGGGTGCTCTCCATGGCCGCCGCCACCGTGCTGTGCGGTGCCGCGACCGCCGCCTGCGGGCCGATCGTGTTCGTGGGGCTGATGGTCCCGCACGCCGTGCGCTCCTTCACCGGCCCCGACCTGCGCTGGATCCTGCCCTACGCGACCGTCCTGTCCCCCGTGCTGCTCCTCGGCGCCGATGTCGTCGGGCGCATGGTGGTACGGCCCGCGGAGCTGCAGGTCGGCATCGTCACCGCGATCCTCGGCGGGCCGGTCTTCATCTTTCTCGTACGACGGCGGAGGACGGCGCAGCTGTGAAGACGCAGGTCATGAGCAAGCCCGCCGCACGAAACCGGGCCGTTCGCACCCCGGGCGGGCTGTCGCTCCGCCTGGACGTACGGGCGTGCGTCGTCGTCGCGCTGCTGCTGGTGGCGGCGCTCACCGCGAGTGTGGTCCTGATCGGGACCGGCGACTTCCCCATCCCGGCCGACGACGTCCTGCGGACGCTCCTCGGCAACGGCGACCCCGGCCAGGAGTTCATCGTCGAGGAACTGCGGCTGCCGAGGGTCCTGGTCGGGCTCCTCGTCGGCGCCTCGCTCGGGCTCGGCGGGGCACTGTTCCAGTCCGTCTCCCGCAATCCGCTCGGCAGTCCGGACGTGCTGGGCCTCTCGCAGGGCGCCACCGCCGGCGCGCTGGTCGTCATCGTGCTGGTCTCCGGCAGTGCGAACCAGGTCGCCCTCGGCGCGCTCGCCGGCGGACTGGTCACCGGCCTCGCGATCTACGCGCTGGCGTGGAAGCGGGGCGTGCACGGGTACCGCCTCGTGCTGGTCGGCATCGGTGTCTCCGCGATCGTCACGGCGGTCAACGGCTATCTGATCACCAAGGCGGACCTCGTCGACGCGGCCCGTGCGGTCGTCTGGATGACCGGCTCGCTCAACGGCCGTGACTGGGACCAGGTCCGACCCTTGCTGATCATGTGCGTGATCCTCGTGCCGCTGGTGCTCGGAAACGCGCGCGGGCTGCGGATGACGGAGATGGGCGACGACGTGTCCTACGCGCTCGGGGTGAGTGTCGAGCGCGTACGGCTGCTGCTGATGGTGTCGGCCGTGCTGCTCACCGCCGGGGCCACCGCGGCCGCCGGCCCGGTCAGCTTCGTCGCCCTCACCGCGCCCCAGCTCGCCAAGCGGCTGACCCGCTCGCCCGGCCCGAACCTGGTGGCCGCGATGTGCATGGGCGCGACCCTGCTGATCGTCGCCGACCTGGCCTCCCAGCGGGCCTTCGGCGCCGACCAGCTGCCCGTCGGCGTCGTCACCGGTGTGCTCGGCGGTGTCTATCTGCTGTGGCTGCTGGTCACCGAGCGCAAGGCAGGCCGCGTATGAAGCCGGGTGCACACGAAGGCCGAGCGGACATGAACGAGAACGACCGCGCGCCTGAGCACGCGATGCACCGCGCGCCGGAGCACGAGAAAGACCGTGCGCCGGCACATGCGAACGACCGCGCGTCGGCGCACGCGAACGACCGCGCGTCGGCGCACGCGAACGACAAGAGGAGCACCGTGAACCGCCTGTCCGCCGAGAACGTCACCCTCGCCTACGACCAGCGGGTCATCGCCGAGCAGCTGTCGGTGCGGATACCCGACAACTCGTTCACCGTGATCGTCGGCCCCAACGCCTGCGGCAAGTCCACGCTGCTGCGGGCCCTGTCGCGGATGCTGAAGCCGTCCGAGGGGCGGGTGCTGCTCGACGGGCAGGTCATCCAGTCGATGCCCGCCAAGAAGGTCGCCCGGACGCTCGGTCTGCTTCCTCAGTCGTCGATCGCGCCCGACGGGATCACCGTCGGCGATCTGGTCGGCCGGGGCCGGTACCCGCACCAGGGGCTGCTGCGGCAGTGGTCCGCCGAGGACGAGCGGATCGTGCGCGAGTCGATGGAGTCGACGGGCGTCGCCGCGCTGGCCGACCGCTACGTCGACGAGCTGTCCGGCGGTCAGCGCCAGCGGGTCTGGATCGCCATGGCGCTGGCCCAGCAGACACCGCTGCTGCTGCTCGACGAGCCGACCACCTTCCTGGACATCCAGCACCAGATCGACGTGCTCGACCTGTGCGCCGAACTCCACGAGGAACAGGGCCGCACGCTGGTCGCCGTGCTGCACGACCTCAACCACGCCGCCCGCTACGCCACCCACCTGATCGCCCTGCGCGGCGGAGCCGTGATCGCCGAGGGCGCCCCCTCCGAGATCGTCACCGCCGAGCTGGTCGAGGAGGTGTTCGGGCTGCGCTGCCAGGTCATCGACGACCCGGAGACGGGGACACCGCTGGTGGTGCCGGCGGCGCGCGGGGCACGGGCCGGCGCCGGGCGGATCGTCCAGGCGGCCGCTACAGCAGCTTCCTGAGCTGGAGCAGGTCCCGGAAGCCCGCCTCCAGCTTCACCCGGCCCGAGCCCCAGGCCTTGGCGAAGTTCAGCTCGCCGGCGACGAGGGCCACCAGGTCGTCGCCCGTCATGGCGAGCCGGATCTGGGCCTTCTCGGCCGGCGGGCCCTGCAGGGTGTCGTGCACCTCGATGCGCCCGTCGCGCATCCGGCCCACGAAGGTGACGTCGAGGTCCTTGACGTGGCAGCTCACCGAGCGGTCGAGGGCCGTCGCCTCGCCCGCGTGTCCCTGGGCGCCTGCCATGTTGTCCGAAAGCTTTTCGAGTGCGGCGCGGCACTCCTCAATCGTTGCCATCGCGGTCGACGGTACCCCAGAGCTTCGCGGTAGCGTCTGGCTATGAGCGACTCTTTGCCCGAGGTCGAGGCCGGGGCGGAGGCAGTGGTTCCGGCGGAGACCGGCGAGTCCGTGACCCAGCCGGAGCCCCGGGACGCCGAACCCGGTGACGAACCCGCCGGCCCGGCCCCGCTGAACGTGCCCCGCACCCCCACCGGCCACCCCGAGGTCGACGAGGTTCTGGACCGGCTGGCCGACGCCGACCACCTCGCGACCGACGGCCACGTGGAGGTGTACGAGGATGTGCACCGGGGGCTGCGCGACGCGCTCACCGCGCTCGACGCCCGCCCGGGACCCCCGGGGCCCCCACGGACATACGAGAGCAGGAGCTGAACCCACCGTGGCAGGAGTCGCACGCCGCCGTCTGGACGCCGAGCTGGTCCGGCGCAAGCTCGCGCGGTCGCGTGAGCACGCGAGCCAGCTGATCGCCGCCGGGCGGGTCACCGTCGGCAGGACCGTCGCGACCAAGTCCGCCACGCAGGTGGAGACCGCCGCCGCGATCGTGGTCACGGCCGACGACGGCGACCCGGAGTACGTGTCGCGGGGCGGGCACAAGCTCGCGGGCGCCCTGGAGGTGTTCGTCCCGCAGGGGCTCGCGGTCGAGGGGCGGCGGGCGCTGGACGCCGGGGCCTCCACCGGGGGCTTCACCGACGTCCTGCTGCGCGCCGGAGCCGCGCACGTCGTCGCGGTGGACGTCGGATACGGACAACTCGCCTGGACTCTGCGGAGCGATGAACGCGTCACCGTCAAGGACCGTACGAACGTACGCGAGTTGACGCTCGAAGCGATCGATGGGGAGCCTGTGGATCTAGTCGTGGGGGATCTGTCCTTCATCCCGCTCGGCCTGGTACTGCCCGCGCTGGTGCGGTGCGTGAAGCCGGACGCCGACCTGGTGATGATGGTCAAGCCGCAGTTCGAGGTGGGCAAGGAGCGGCTGGGCAGTGGGGGAGTCGTACGGAGTCCGGAGCTGCGCGCCGAGGCGGTGCGCGCAGTGGCCCGGCGGGCGGGGGAGTTGGGGCTCGGGGTGAAGGGTGTGACGGCGAGTCCGCTGCCCGGACCCTCGGGCAATGTCGAGTACTTTCTGTGGCTGCGTGCCGGGGCTCCCGCGCTGGACCCGGCCGACGTCGACCGAGCAGTGGCGGAGGGGCCGCGTTGACTCAGGACCGATCGCGAACCGTTTTCCTGCTCACCCACACCGGGCGGCCGGCGGCGATCCGCAGTGCCGAACTCGTCGTCAAGGGCCTGCTGCACCACGGCATCACGGTGCGAGTGTTGGAGCACGAGGCCGAGGACATCCCGGTGCCGGAGGAGGTGGAACTCGTCAAGGAGGCCACCCCGCAGTGCCTCGACGGATGCGAGCTGCTCATCGTCCTCGGCGGTGACGGCACACTGCTGCGCGGCGCCGAGTTCGCCCGTGCCTCCGGGGTGCCGATGCTCGGCGTCAACCTCGGCAGTGTCGGCTTCCTCGCCGAGGCCGAGCGGGACGACCTGGACAAGGTCGTCGACCGGGTGGTGACCAGGGCGTACGAGGTCGAGGAGCGGATGACCGTCGATGTCGTCGTTCATCAGAACGGGGACATCGTCCACACGGACTGGGCGCTCAACGAGGCGGCCGTGCAGAAGGCCGGCGCCGAGAAGCTGCTGGAAGTCGTCCTGGAGATCGACGGCCGACCGGTGACCGGGTTCGGGTGTGACGGGATCGTCCTGTCGACGCCGACCGGGTCCACGGCGTACGCGTTCTCGGCGGGCGGGCCCGTGGTGTGGCCCGAGGTCGAGGCGCTGCTGATGGTGCCGATCAGCGCACACGCGCTGTTCGCCAAGCCGTTGGTGACGTCGCCGAACTCGGTGCTGGCGGTGGAGGTACTGCCGCACATTCCGCCGGGAGTGCTGTGGTGCGACGGGCGGCGGACCGTCGAGCTGCCGCCGGGGGCGCGCGTCGAGGTGCGGCGCGGGGCGGTGCCGGTGCGCCTGGCGCGGCTGCACCACGCGTCGTTCACGGACCGGCTGGTGGCCAAGTTCGCGTTGCCCGTTTCCGGGTGGCGGGGGGCTCGGCACTAGCGTCTCGTCGGGTGGCGGGGACTCGTCGACGGCCGCGGGTTCGTCGTGGTTGCTCGCGCCCACGCGGCGGAGCCGCACATCGACACGGTTCCGCGCCCCTGCGGGGGCGCGCTGTAGCTCGGCGGGGTGACATTGGGGACGGGGGGCGTCGCACTTCCCTCCCCGGACCTCGTATGGTCGTGTCCGTGTTGGAGGAGATGCGGATACGGTCGCTCGGAGTCATCGACGACGCTGTCGTCGAGTTGTCACCCGGCTTCACCGCCGTGACGGGTGAGACGGGCGCGGGCAAGACCATGGTGGTCACCAGCCTCGGCCTGCTGCTCGGCGGGCGGGCGGACCCGGCGCTCGTGCGGATCGGTGCGAAGAACGCCGTCGTGGAGGGCCGGATCGCCGTGCCCGAGGGCGCGGCCGCGGCCGTCCGGGCCGAGGAGGCCGGGGCCGAACTCGACGACGGGGCGCTGCTGATCAGCCGTACCGTCTCCGCCGAGGGACGCTCGCGGGCGCACCTGGGCGGACGGTCCGTTCCCGTGGGCGTGCTCGCCGAGCTGGCCGACGAGCTGGTCGCCGTGCACGGGCAGACCGACCAGCAGGGGCTGCTCAAGCAGTCCCGGCAGCGGGCGGCGCTCGACCGGTACGCCGGGGACGCGGTGGCCGTGCCGCTGACCAAGTACGGCGAGGCCTACCGGCGGCTGCGGGCCGTGGCCGGTGAACTCGACGAGATCGTCACCCGGGCGCGCGAGCGGGCCCAGGAGGCCGACATGCTGCGCTACGGCCTCGACGAGATCGCCGGGGTCGAGCCGCGGGCCGGTGAGGACGTGGAGCTGGCCGAGGAGGCCGAGCGGCTCGGGCACGCGGAGGCGCTGGCGTCCGCCGCCACGGCCGCGCACGCCGCGCTCGCGGGCAACCCCGAGGACCCGGAGGGCGTGGACGCCACCACGCTCGTCGCGGGCGCGCACCGGGCGCTGGAGGCCGTGCGGTCGCACGACCCGGCGCTCGCGGCGCTCGCCGAGCGCATCGGGGAGATCGGGATCCTCCTGGGCGATGTGGCGGGGGAGCTGGCGGGCTACGCCGACGACCTGGACGCCGACCCGCTGCGGCTGGCGGCCGTGGAGGAGCGGCGGGCCGCGCTCACCGCGCTGACGCGGAAGTACGGGCAGGACATCGCCGCCGTGCTGGCGTGGGCCGCGGAGGGCGCCCGTCGGCTCACCGAACTCGACGGAGACGACGAGCGGATCGAGGAGCTGACCGCCGAGCGCGACGCGCTGCGGGCCGAACTGGGCGGGCTCGCGCAGGCCCTGACCGACGCGCGGACGGAGGCCGCCGAGCGGTTCGCCGGCGCCGTGACGGCGGAGCTGGCCTCGCTCGCCATGCCGCACGCGCGCGTGTCGTTCGAGATCCGGCAGAGCGACGATCCCGAGGGCGTCGAGGTGGACGGGCGTACGGTCGCGTACGGGCCGTCCGGTGTCGACGAGGTCGAACTGCTGCTCGCCCCGCATCCGGGGGCGCCGCCGCGGCCCATCGCCAAGGGTGCGTCCGGCGGTGAGCTGTCGCGGGTGATGCTGGCCGTCGAGGTCGTCTTCGCGGGGACCGACCCCGTGCCGACCTACCTCTTCGACGAGGTCGACGCCGGTGTCGGCGGCAAGGCCGCCGTCGAGATCGGCCGGCGCCTCGCCAAGCTCGCCCGGTCGGCGCAGGTCGTGGTCGTCACGCATCTGCCGCAGGTGGCGGCCTTCGCCGACCGGCAGCTGCTGGTGGAGAAGACGAACGACGGGTCCGTGACCCGGTCCGGGGTGAAGGTCCTGGAGGGCGAGGAGCGGGTGCGGGAGCTGTCGCGCATGCTCGCCGGCCTGGAGGACTCCCAGACGGCACGGGCGCACGCGGAGGAGCTGCTGGCGGCGGCCCGCGCGGACGCGTAGGAGCGGGTTCCCGGCCGCCGCTTCGTCGGCCCTCGGCGAACAGGACGGTGGACACGACGGGCAGGAGCGGGGCGGGAGTCGTGCGGAGGGGCAACCTCGTACGGGAGTTCACTCGTGTGGGTGACCCTGGGTCCGGGGTTGCCCGGCGCTCCGGCTCCGCGCCGCGTCCCGTTGTGCCGGAACACCCTTGCGGCCTGGCATCCTTGGACAGGAGCGACGTAGCGGGACGTGCCGCGTGGACCGTGCGGAAGGGCCTCGAACGGTTCACCCCCATCGGTGCATCCCCCGTACGTCTCTTCGTGACCGTCCGACCCCGAGCCAGGAGCCCCGGCCACGTGAGCCACGTGAGCAGCCACTCACCGCACGGCCAGTCGCCGCTGCGAACCGTACAAGTGCTCGGCGGTGGCAGCGCGGTGAGCAGTGCGCATGTACGGTCGCTGGCCTCGGGGCTGGTCGCCCGGGGCGTGCGGGTCACCGTGTGCGCCCCCGGCGACGCCGACGGCCTGTACGACTTCACCGGCGTCGGCGCCCACCACGTCCACGTGCCCCGCAGCAGCGACCCCGCCTCGGTCGCCAGTCTGCGCAACGCCTGCGCGGACGCCGACCTGGTGCACGCGCACGGCCTGCACGCCGGTTTCCGCGCCACCCTCGCGCTCGGCCGGCGCACCACCCCGCTCGTCGTCACCTGGCACACGCGTTCGTACGCCGAGGGGGCGCGGGCGCATCTGCTGCGGCTGCTGGAGCGCCGGGTCGCCAAGGCCGCCGCCGTGGTCCTCGGCACCTCCTCCGACCTGGTCGACCGGGCCCGCAGCCGGGGCGCGCGCGACGCCCGCCTCGCCGCGGTCGCCCTCCCCGCGTCGCGCCCGGCCGACGCCGGCGAGGACCAGGACCGGCCCGCCTGCAAGGTCCGGGCCGAACTGGGCGCCACGGCCCGCCCGTTGCTCATGGCCGTCGGCGCGCTCGACCGCCACCGGGGGTACGAGACCCTGCTCGACGCCGCCCGCGAGTGGCGCGGCCTCGACCCGGCGCCGCTGCTCGTCGTCGTGGGCGAGGGGCCGCTGCGGAGCGAGCTGCAGCGCCGCATCACGCAGGAGGAACTGCCCGTACGGCTGGCCGGGCGGCGCGACGACGTCCCCGAGCTGATCGCGGCCGCCGACCTCGCCCTGCTGCCCGGCGGCCCCGAGGCCCGCCCCGCCCTCGCCCAGGAGGCGCTCCACGCGCGCGTGCCGCTCGTCGCGGCCGCCGTCGGAGCGGTGACCGACCTGGTCGGCGACGCCGCCGAACTCGTCCCCCACGGCGACGCCGGGGCGCTCGCCCGGGCCGTCGTCCGTCTTCTCGACGACCCGGCCCGCTGCGCGCGGCTGCGGGAGCGGGGTACGCGGCAGGCCGCCACCTGGCCGACCGAGGACGAGACGGTGGCCCAGGTGCTCAGCGTCTACGACGAGCTGACCCGGCCGCGGCCCCTCGGCTGACCCCCGCCGCCCGGCACGGCCTCAGGAGACGTGCCGACGCGCCCGCAGGGCCAGGCTCAAGGCCAGGACCGCCTGGGGGTCGTCCAGGTCGGTGCCGAGCAGTTCACCGATGCGGGCGAGGCGGTTGTAGAGGGTCTGACGGTTGAGGTGCAGTTCCCGGGCCGTCTCCGCCTTCCGGCCGGCGTGCGCCAGATAGGTCTCCAGGGTCGGCAGCAGCGGGGGCCTGGCACGGTCGTCGTGGTCGCGCAGGGGGCCGATCGCGCGGTCCACGAAGGAGGCCAGGTCGGGGTGGTCGCGCAACCGCCATAGCAGCAGGTCGATGTCCAGGCGCCGGGCGTCGTACCAGGGGCGGTCGGCCAGGCCCTGCGCGGCCGTCGCCGTCTCCGCCGCGTGCCGCAGGCCCGCCGAGGCGGCCGCCCAGCCGCCGGGCACGCCCACGACCACCACGGGCGGACGCCCGCCCGGCCGCCGCATCCCGGCCCGCTCCGCGCCGGCCCGCAGCGCCGCCGCGGCCCGGTCGGCGACCGCCGGGCGCTCCGCCTCCGCACGCAGGCCCAGCAGCAGCGGGACACGGCCCTCCACGGGGCGTACGCCGAGCAGGACGGGCGCGCCCACGGAGGCCAGCTCCTCGGCCACCGCACGGGCGAGGACGGCCCAGCCGCCCCCGTCGGGCGCGAGACCGTCGGCGAGCTTCATGACGACGGGGAGCAGCGGGCCGGCACCCGGCCGGAAGCCGAGGACGCGGGCCTGCGCGGGCGCGTCCTCGGCGCGGACACGGCCCTCGGCGAGGTCGGTGAGGAAGTCGCCCCGTCCGCGCGCCGCCAGCTCCTCCTCCTGCCGGGCCTGCATCAGGACGACGGCGAGGACGCCGGCCGCACGCTCGGCGGCCATCCGGTGCACGGGGGTCAGGGGGCCGACGACGGGCAGGAGGACCAGACGGGCCCGGACCGAGCCCGTGCCCGGACCGCCGCCCGGTACGTCGACGAGGGTCGTCCCGGCCGGCGGCGCGTCCTGGTGCCGGTCGCGCACCCCCTCCCACACCTGGAGCGGATCGGTGTCCGCCGGGCCCGCCCCGGCGGCGTACAGGAGCTGTCCGTCGGCGGTCTCCAGGAACACCGGGTTGCCGCTGAAGCCGGCCAGGATGTCGAGGACCTGGGGGATCCCGCCACCGCCGAGCAGGGCCTCGGTGCACCGGCGGTGCACCTCCTCGGCCTGCTGCAGGAGCGCGTAGTGGCCGTTGACGATCTCGGTGTGGATCTCCTCGGTGACCGTCACGAACGCCACCTCGCGGTGCAGCTGGACGAGGGGGAGACCGGCCGAGCGCGCCGTCTCGACGAGGGCCGCCGGCAACCGGGCGAAGCGCGGGCCCAGTTCGACGACCAGGGCCGAGATGCCGCGCTCGGCGAGGGTCCGCACGAACGCGCGCTGGTCGGCGGGGCGGGTGCCGAGCCCGTATCCGGTGGTCAGCAGCAGTTCGCCGCCCTTGAGGAGCGAGGCGATGTTCGGGACCTCGCCCGCGTGCACCCAGCGCACGGTCCGGTGCAGCCGATCGGCGCCGGCGAGGACCTCCGGCAGCCCGCCGCGCAGGCCGGGCAGCTCCAGGGCCCGCCGTACGGTGATACCGCCCTGCGCCTCGCGGCCGTCACCTGGTGCGCGACTGTCACGGGTGTCCATGGAGCGGACGGTACCCGGTCGTCAGGCCGGCGGGATGTTGTGGTTGAAGCGGAAGACGTTGTCGGGGTCGAACCGGGCCTTCACCGCGGTCAGCCGCCGGTGGTTGTCGACGCCGACGCCGGCCACCACACGGTCGGCGCCCTCGTCGCCGACGAAGTTGAGGTAGACCGCGCCGGTGCTCCACGGCCGTACGTCGGCGCGGACGTCCCGCACCCATCGCACGCACCGCTCGTCGTCCGCCGGGTCCGACCAGACGCCGAAGGGATGCACGACCCAGGGGGCGTTCCGGTACGGCACGGGGTACTGGGCGGGGCCGTCGGCGATCGCGCCGCCCATCGGGAAGAGCACGTGCTGGGTGCCGGTGGGCACGGGCATCGTCCAGGCACGGGTGGCGAAGACGTCCACCAACGGGTCCGGCAGACCGGTGAGATGCTCCGCCGACCAGTAGTTCCGCATGCCCGGCGGATCGTCGATCATGCACTGCACGTCCGCGTACGGCATCGCGCCGACGATCTCTGCCTCGTGTGCCATCGCCAGCAGCGGCTGGGCGGTCTTGCGCATGTCGTCCTCGGTGCCCGCGTACGTCAGCAGGACGCCGCAGACCAGCTCGCCCACCAGGTGCCCGGGCACGAACTCCTCGGGCGGGCCGGTGAAGTACAGGACGCCGCCGCTCGCCTCCCGGGGTCCCGTCTCGATGACCTCGCGGTACACGCGGATCACCTCGGGGCCGTGTTCCGGGCGGTAGAGGAGGAGGGCGATGGCGAACGCGGGCAGGTCGTGCAGCCGGAGCGTGAGCGCGGTGGCCACACCGAAGTTCCCGCCGCCGCCGTGCAGCGCCCAGAACAGGTCCGGGTTCTCCTCGGCGCTCGCGTGGACCGCCTGACCGTCGGCGGTCACCAGGTCGACGCCGAGCAGGTTGTCGACGGCGAGCCCGAAGGTGCGGTCCAGCCAGCCGCTGCCGCCGCCGAGGACGAAACCCCCGACACCCGTGGTCGACGCCCGGCCGCCCGTGGTCGCCAGGTGGTGGGGCTCGGTGGCGCGGTCGAGATGACTCATGGTGGCGCCGCCCTCGACCCGGGCGCTCATGGAGCCGGGGTCGACGGTGACGGCGTGCATCCGCCGCAGGTCGATGACGAGCCCGTTGTCGTTGAGAGCCATTCCGGCCACGCTGTGACCGCCGCCGCGCACCGCGATACGCAGGTCCAGGTCACGGGCGAAGCGCACGGAACGGACGACGTCGGTCTCGTCCGCGCACTGCGCGATCACGGCCGGACGCCGGTCGATCATGGCGTTGAAGACGGTACGGGCCTCGTCGTACCCCGGATCCTTCGGCGCGAACACGTCGCCGGTCAGGTCCTCGCGCAGCGCGGTGAGAGCCGCGCGCGCCTTCCCGAGGGGAGCCATGGTGAGCCGCCCCCTTTCGGTGGGGGGACAGGGCTTCTTCCAGGCTAGGCGGGGGCGCCGGATCGGGCCTGTTCGCAGGCGCGGGGCAAGGAGGCGCGAGCAAGGATGTGCAGGCGAGGTCGCGCGGGCGAGGTCGCGCGAGCAACCCGTACCGGCGAGCGCGAGCGGTTGCCGTACGCGCCCGCCCGCGCACGCGTCCGCCGCCACGCGCCCCGGTCCGCCGCCGTACGCGCCGGACCGAAGGGCGCGCACGGCGTGCCGTACGCCCCCGAGGCGGTCAGCCGCCGTACGCCCCCGAGGCGGTCAGCCGCCGTACGCCCCCGAGGCGGTCAGCCGCCGTACGCCCCCGAGGCGGTCAGCCGCAGGGCCGTGTCGATGAGGGGGACGTGGCTGAAGGCCTGCGGGAAGTTGCCGACCTGGCGCTTGAGGACCGGGTCCCACTCCTCGGCGAGGAGCCCCAGGTCGTTGCGGAGGGAGAGCAGCTTCTCGAACAGCTTGCGGGCCTCGTCCACGCGGCCGATCATCGCCAGGTCGTCGGCCATCCAGAACGAGCAGGCGAGGAACGCTCCCTCGTCGCCCGGCAGCCCGTCCACGCCCTCGTCCTCGCCGGAGGTCGGGTAGCGCAGGATGAAGCCGTCCGAGGTCGACAGCTCGCGCTGGATCGCCTCGATGGTGCCGATGACCCGCTTGTCGTCCGGCGGCAGGAACCCCATCTGGGGGATGAGGAGCAGCGAGGCGTCCAGCTCCTTGGAGCCGTACGACTGGGTGAAGGTGTTGCGCTCCTTGTCGTACCCCTTCTCGCACACGTCCCGGTGGATGTCGTCGCGCAGCTCGCGCCACTTCTCCAGCGGGCCGTCCGCGTCACCGGACTCGATGAGCTTGATCGTGCGGTCCACCGCGACCCACGCCATGACCTTGGAGTGCACGAAGTGGCGGCGCGGACCGCGCACCTCCCAGATGCCCTCGTCCGGCTCGTCCCAGTGGTCCTCCAGGTAGCGGATCAGCTTCAGCTGGAGGAGGGAGGCGTAGTCGTTGCGGGCCAGGCCCGTCATGTGGGCCAGGTGCAGGGCCTCGGTGACCTCGCCGTACACGTCCAGCTGCAGCTGGTGCGCGGCGCCGTTGCCGACCCGCACCGGGCCCGAGTTCTCGTACCCGGGCAGCCACTCCAGCTCTGCCTCGCCCAACTCCCGCTCACCGGCGATGCCGTACATGATCTGCAGGTTCTCCGGGTCGCCGGCCACGGCCCGCAGCAGCCACTCGCGCCAGGCGCGGGCCTCGTCGCGGTAGCCGGTGCGCAGCAGCGAGGAGAGGGTGATGGCCGCGTCCCGCAGCCAGGTGTAGCGGTAGTCCCAGTTGCGGACGCCGCCGATGTGCTCCGGGAGCGATGTGGTCGGCGCGGCGACGATGCCGCCGGTGGGCGCGTACGTCAGGGCCTTCAGCGTGATCAGGGAGCGGACCACCGCCTCGCGGTACGGGCCGTGGTACGTGCACTGCTCCACCCAGTCGCGCCAGAACTCCTCCGTGGCCCGCAGCGAGGGCTCGGGCTCCGGCAGCGCCGGGGGCTGCTTGTGCGAGGGCTCCCAGGAGACCGTGAAGGCGATCCGGTCGCCCGGCGTCACGGTGAAGTCGGCGTAGGTGGTCAGTGCCTTGCCGTACGTCTCGCACTCGGTGTCGAACCACACCGAGTCCGGTCCGGCGACGGCCACCGTGCGGCCCTCGTGCTTGTGCACCCAGGGCACCACCCGGCCGTACGAGAACCGCATCCGCAGTGCCGAGCGCATCGGCACCCGGCCGCTGACGCCCTCCACGATCCGGATCAGCTGTGGGGCGCCGTCACGCGGCGGCATGAAGTCCGTCACACGGACCGTGCCGCGCGGGGTGTCCCACTCGGATTCCAGGATCAGCGAGTCGCCACGGTACCGGCGGCGGGAGGCCGTCGGCGGCTCGGCGTCCGCGGCGTGCGCGGGACCCAGTCTCCAGAATCCGTGTTCCTCGGTGCCGAGCAGTCCCGCGAAGACGGCGTGGGAGTCGAAGCGGGGCAGGCACAGCCAGTCGACCGTGCCGTCCCGGCAGACCAGCGCCGCTGTCTGCATGTCTCCGATGAGTGCGTAGTCTTCGATGCGCCCGGCCACGTGCAACTCCAGTCGAACGGCCACGTCGTCGCCCCCCGGAGGGGCGGTCGCTGTGCGGTGTGCGGTCAAGGGACCCATGGGATCGGCAAAGGAACCATGTTTCCAGAGTGATCCGAGGGACGGTTTCGTGCGATGTCGCTCAACGATCCTCAACGCAAATGAGGCGGTCGTTGCTCAATCGACTGACGAGCTCTCATGATTGCCGGAGACGGGCGGGGTGGTGCCGTCGCGCCGGCCGCTCGGCAGCGAGTGTCCGAAGAGGATACGACGCAGCGGAGGGCTCCGCGTGCCGCTCCCGGCAACACGAGTGGGCCGAACGGGTGAGCCCATGGTGAAGATCGGCGGAGATCCGCCGACTGTCGTACGAGGTCCGTGTCGGCCCGTGCGCGGAGCGTGGCCGGAAGCGATCGTGTTCCGTCGCTGATACCCTGGTAGCCCGTGGACCGGTGGGCGCCCCACGTCGAAAGTTTCGCAAGAGGGACCCCCGAACCGCAGCGAAGGCACCCCCGACGGATGAGTTCGGGCGGCGGCCGACCCGCACACCGAACCGCGACCACGGGAGCCCCCTCTTGGCCATGCCGCCCGCTGCTTTTCGAAACACGACGACCAAGCACATCTTCGTCACCGGGGGTGTCGCCTCGTCGCTCGGCAAGGGTCTGACCGCCTCCAGCCTCGGCATGCTGCTCAAGGCCCGCGGTCTGCGCGTCGTGATGCAGAAGCTCGACCCCTACCTGAACGTCGACCCAGGCACGATGAACCCCTTCCAGCACGGTGAGGTGTTCGTCACCAACGACGGCGCCGAGACCGACCTGGACATCGGCCACTACGAGCGCTTCCTCGACCGCGACCTGGACGGCTCGGCCAACGTCACCACCGGCCAGGTCTACAACACGGTCATCGCCAAGGAGCGGCGCGGCGAGTACCTCGGCGACACCGTCCAGGTCATCCCGCACATCACCAACGAGATCAAGCACCGCATCCGGCGCATGGCCTCCGACGAGGTCGACGTCGTCATCACCGAGGTCGGCGGCACGGTCGGCGACATCGAGTCGCTGCCGTTCCTGGAGACCGTCCGGCAGGTCCGGCACGAGGTCGGCCGGGACAACGTCTTCGTCGTCCACATCTCGCTCCTGCCGTACATCGGGCCGTCGGGCGAGCTGAAGACGAAGCCGACCCAGCACTCGGTCGCGGCGCTGCGCAACATCGGTATCCAGCCGGACGCGATCGTGCTGCGCTGCGACCGTGAGGTGCCCGCCGCGATCAAGCGCAAGATCTCCCTGATGTGCGACGTCGACGAGGACGCCGTGGTCGCGTGCCCCGACGCCCGCTCGATCTACGACATCCCGAAGACCGTGCACCGCGAGGGCTTGGACGCCTACGTGGTCCGCAAGCTGGACCTGCCCTTCCGTGACGTGGACTGGACGACCTGGGACGACCTGCTCGACCGCGTCCACAACCCGCTCCACGAGATCAACCTGGCGCTGGTCGGCAAGTACATCGACCTGCCCGACGCCTACCTCTCCGTCACCGAGGCCCTGCGCGCCGGCGGGTTCGCCAACAAGGCCCGCGTGAAGATCAAGTGGGTCACCTCGGACGACTGCCGGACCCCGGCCGGCGCCGCGGCCCAGCTCGCCGACGTCGACGCGATCTGCATCCCGGGCGGGTTCGGCGACCGGGGCGTGTCCGGCAAGGTCGGCGCGATCCGGTACGCCCGCGAGAACCGGATCCCGCTGCTCGGTCTCTGCCTCGGCCTGCAGTGCATCGTGATCGAGGCCGCGCGCAGCCTCGCCGACATCCCGGACGCCAACTCCACCGAGTTCGACTCCGCCACCGCCCACCCGGTCATCTCCACCATGGCCGAGCAGCTCGACATCGTCGCCGGTGAGGGCGACATGGGCGGCACCATGCGGCTCGGCATGTACCCGGCCAAGCTGGCCGAGGGCTCGATCGTGCGCGAGGTGTACGACGGCAAGGAGTACGTCGAGGAGCGCCACCGCCACCGCTACGAGGTGAACAACGCCTACCGCGGGGAACTGGAGAAGAAGGCCGGCCTGCAGTTCACGGGAACCTCGCCCGACGGCAAGCTCGTGGAGTACGTCGAGTACCCGCGCGAGGTCCACCCGTACCTGGTCGCGACCCAGGCGCATCCCGAGCTGCGCTCCCGTCCTACCCGCCCGCACCCGCTGTTCGCGGGGCTGGTGAAGGCCGCCGTGGAGCGGAAGACCGGTAAGTGAATCAGGGCGGCCCAAGAGTTGTACGGTGACCGGGGTGCACGTCTTTCGGGACGTGTGCCCCGGTTTTTTCGAACGTGGTCGTACGTGTGGGAGGACGAGTCGACATGACCATCAAGGACACCGCCGAGCAGTGGGAGGTCCGGGCGAGCCAGACGCCGTTCGTCGGCAAGAAGACCTCCGTGCGCACGGACGACGTGGTCATGCCCGACGGATCGGTCGTCCGCCGCGACTACCAGGTGCACCCCGGTTCCGTCGCCGTCCTGGCCGTCGACGACCAGGACCGGGTGCTGGTCATCCGGCAGTACCGCCACCCCGTCCGCGAGAAGCTGTGGGAGATCCCGGCGGGCCTGCTGGACGTGCCCGGCGAGAACCCGCTGCACGCCGCCCAGCGCGAGTTGTACGAGGAGGCGCACGTCAAGGCGGAGGACTGGCGGGTGCTCACCGACGTCTACACCACGCCCGGCGGCTGCGACGAGGCCGTGCGGATCTTCCTGGCACGGGACCTCTCCGAGGCCGAGGGCCGGAAGTTCGAGGTCGAGGACGAGGAGGCCGACATGGAGCTGGCCCGGGTACCGCTGGACGAGCTGGTGCGGGGGGTGCTCGCGGGGGAGCTGCACAACAACTGCCTGGTCGTGGGTGCGCTTTCGCTGGTGGCGGCGCGCAGCGGGGGCGGGGTGGAGTCGCTGCGGGCGGCCGAGGCGCCGTGGCCCGCGCGGCCGTTCGAGGCCTGAGCGCGCTGCACCGCGCCCTCACGTCGATCGGTTCACCGCACCCCCGCACTCCGCGTTCACCACACTCGTACACCACCAGTCGTACGATCTGCTGATCCGATCGAGCGATCTCACCGCCCGGCTCCGCCCGGATCGTCGCAGAGCGTGAACTAGGCTCGGGAATCGCCCGCACCGGAGTCCCGGCGGGCTTGCTCGTGCGGTGGGACGGGAGAGTGGCCCGTGGCGGATCAGGCGGTGGACCTCGGGGGCGCCCGGGGGTCCGGAACAGGGCGGCCCCCGGCTGTCGAGGCCGCCCCCACGGACAGTCAGTTCCTCGGCAGGACGCGCGAGTTGAAGGAACTGCGGGCCGACATCGACCGGGCCGGGCTCAACACCCTCGCGGGCCGCAAGGCGCCCCACGCGCGCGTGCTGCTCATCGCCGGCCGGCCCGGCTTCGGCCGTACCGCGCTCGCCGAGGAACTCGTCCGGCAGGTTACCGATGGTTACCCCGACGGGGTGCTACGGGCCCGGCTCACCGAGCCCGACGGCACCCGGGTGCCCGTCGAACGGGCGGCGCGGGAACTGCTCGGGGAGCTGGGGCTGCCGGCGCCGGCCGGGGCCGACGAGGACGACCTCAGCGAGGCCCTGCGGGAGGCGCTGGCCGACCGCCGGGTGGTGCTGCTGCTGGACGACGCGGCCGACTCCGAGCAGGTCGACGCGCTGCTGCCGGACACCCCCGACGCCCTGGTCGTGGCGGTCTCCGGAGGCCCGCTGACGGGCATCTCCGACGTCCGCCCGTGCACCCTGGGCGGCCTGGACCCCAAGTCCGCCGTGGAGCTGCTGGAACGCTTCAGCGGCTCGGTGCGCATCACCGTGGACCCGCGCTCGGCCGAGGGGCTCGCCGAGGTGTGCGGGGCCCAGCCGGCCGCGCTGCGGCTCGCCGGCGGCTGGCTGGCCGCCCGGCCCACCGTGGCCGTCTCCGATCTGGCCAAGCAGCTGCGCGCGGAGGAGGACGACAGCCCGCCGCTGACCCGGATGCTCCGGCTGGCGTACGCCTCGCTGCCGGCCGCCGCCGCCCGGATACTGCGCCTGCTCGCCCTCGCCCCGGCGGGTCTGGTCGACCCGCACACCGCCTCCGGCCTCGCCGGCTGCTCGGTCGGCGCGGCCCGCACCACGCTGGACGACTTCGTCGCCCTCGGCTTCCTGCACCAGGCCGACCCGGCGCTCCCGCAGTACGAGGTCCCCGGCTGCCTCCAGCCGCTGCTGTGGTCCCTCGCCGAGAGCCAGGAGCGGCCCGGTGAGCTGCGGCTCGCCCGCGCGCGGATGCTGGAGCGGACGGTACGGCTGCTGCAGTCCTGCCGGGCCGTCACCGAGACCGACAGCCCGCAGGCCCGCGAGCGGCTCCTCGCCATGCCCAAGGCGCTGCGGTTCCCCACTCCCCGGGCCGCCGAGGAGTGGCTGCGCGCCCGGCGGCCCGCCCTGCTGGCCGCGGCCCGGCTCGCGGTCGCCGACGGAGAGCTGGACACCCTCGCCCGGCGGCTGATGTCCCAGCTGGTGCGGGCCATGGTCGCGCACTTCGGCACCCAGGCCGCGGCCCCCGACCTGTACGGCGTCCACGGGCTCGTCCTCGACGTCGCCGAGCGCCGCGACCTGCCCCGCGAACAGGCGGCGGCCCTGTTGAACCTCGGCGACCTGGACGCCCGCACCGGCCGTACGAGGGCGGCGCTGGCCCGCTACCGGGCCGCGCTCGACGCCGGACGGCGGGCGAACGACCCGTACGCGACCGGTCGCGCGATGGAATCCGTAGGCGGTGCTCATCAGGAGCTGGAGGACTACGACCGGGCCGCCGACTGGTACGGCCGGGCGCTCGCCCAGCGGCTCGCCCGGGACGAGCGCGAGGACGCCGCCCGGCTGTACGGCCGGATCGCCGCCGCGCACACGTACGCGGGCCGCTACGGCGAGGCCCTGCGCAACTGGAGCTCGGCGCTCACCGGGCACCGCCGGCTCGGCGATGTGGGCGGCCAGGCACGGGCGTTGAGCGAGATGGCGCGGGTCCAGGAGTACGCGGGGCGGCCCGAGGAGGCACTGCGGACCTGCGAGGAGGCGGCCGAGTGGGCGCGGCGCGCCGACGACACCCGGCTGCAGGCCGCGATCCAGCTGCGGACCGCCGACACCCTGGAGCGGCTCGGCGACCCGGCGGCGGCGCGGCTGCACCGGGCGGCCGCCGATCGGCTCCTCGACGACGGGGCCCCAGGCCCCGAAACCCAGGAGACCGAGCCGGAACAGGATGCTAACGCCTGCGAAATCCGTAGTGCATCCGCGAAAGATTGATGCATTGAAAGGCTAGACAGCGGGGACACCTTCATTAGACTGGCTACGCCGCCGGTTCTCCTGCGGTGTCTCCCGGTGCGCTCCGATGCGTACGGGTATGTCCTGCACTGCGTGGGCATGTGCCGCTGTAAGGGCGAGCCCCACACCCCTCCGAGCCAAGGACCGTGATCGACGTGAAGGTCGGCATCCCCCGCGAGGTCAAGAACAACGAGTTCCGGGTGGCCATCACCCCCGCCGGTGTGCACGAGCTGGTGCGCCACGGCCATCAGGTCGTCGTCGAGCAGGGCGCCGGCGTCGGCTCGTCGATCCCGGACGCCGAGTACGTCGCCGCGGGCGCCGAGATCCTGGCCACGGCCGACGAGGTGTGGGCCACCGCCGACCTGCTGCTCAAGGTCAAGGAACCCATCGCCGAGGAGTACCACCGCCTCCGCAAGGACCAGACCCTCTTCACCTACCTGCACCTGGCGGCCTCCAAGGAGTGCACCGACGCGCTCGTCGAGTCGGGCACGACCGCGATCGCGTACGAGACCGTCGAGCTGCCGAGCCGCGCACTGCCGCTGCTCGCACCCATGTCCGAGGTCGCGGGCCGGCTCGCCCCGCAGGTCGGCGCCTACCACCTGATGCGCGCCAACGGCGGCCGCGGTGTGCTGCCCGGGGGTGTGCCGGGGGTGCTGGCCGGCCGTGCCGTGGTCATCGGCGGCGGCGTGTCGGGCTGGAACGCCGCGCAGATCGCCATCGGCATGGGCTTCCACGTGACCCTGCTCGACAAGGACATCAACAAGCTCAAGGAAGCCGACAAGATCTTCGGCACCAGGATCCAGACCGTCGTCTCCAACGCCTTCGAGCTCGAGAAGGCATGTCTGGAGGCCGACCTCGTCATCGGCGCCGTCCTCATCCCGGGTGCCAAGGCCCCGAAGCTGGTCACCAACGAGCTGGTCGCGCGGATGAAGCCCGGAAGTGTCCTTGTCGACATCGCGATCGACCAGGGCGGCTGCTTCGAGGACTCCCGGCCCACCACCCATGCCGAGCCGACCTTCCCCGTCCACGGGTCGGTCTTCTACTGCGTGGCCAACATGCCCGGCGCGGTGCCCAACACGTCCACCTACGCGCTGACCAACGCCACGCTGCCCTACATCGTGGAGCTCGCCGACCACGGCTGGGTCGAGGCCGCGCGCCGCGACCCCGCCCTGGCCAGGGGCCTCAACACCCATGACGGCAGGGTCGTCTACCGCGAGGTCGCCGAGGCGCACGGGCTGGAGCACGTCGAACTGGCCTCGCTGCTCGTCTGACCCGCCCGGCCCGCGGAACCGTCGCGGTGGCCCCGTGCGGGGCGCCGGCCGGCCGCCGACAGGCCGTCGACCGGCTGCTTCAAGTCACCTTTCGGTAAAAGGCGATACGTCAACACAGGTCGTCAACAGCGCTTTACCGGCCGGATCTTGCCCGACAAGGTCCGGCCGGATGTGTGTATGGTCACTTTGCGACACTCGCGCAACTCGCCTCGAACGTAACCGTTCGTATGTTTCGTGCACCGGTGAAACCTGCCGTGCGACGGCCCTACGCCCTTGACAGCCGCATGTTTCATTGCCGACACATCGGGCCGGGTCCGGCGGATTGTGTTGCTGCGGACCGCCGACACGCCATAGAGTCGCCAGCTGTCGGCATGGTGCCACGCTGACCTATCTAGAAGTTTCCTGGTCACCAAGGAGGTAAGACGACTTGTGAATGAGTCGACATTTACTCCCGGGGGTGGTCAACCAGGAATGCCTGCGCCGGTCTCGGGTCCCACGGGGTTCGCGGCTGTCGGCTCGGTCGCTGTCCGCACCTTCGCGGCCCACCAGAGTCCGCAGGCAACTCCCACAGCGCTCCAGAGCATGGATGGCCAACACGTGAACGCCATGGCCGGCGACGGAAGTGGCGGGGTCCACAACCACTTCGCCGACTACGACGAGCTGCCCGACGGGCACTTCTACGACCCCGACGCCGAGTACGAGCCCGATCCGGAGTACGCGGCGACGCTCGCGCCCGACGCGGCCCGTCAGCGCCGCGAGCGCATCGGTCCCACCGGGCGCCCGCTGCCGTATTTCCCGATCCCGGGCCCGCTGACCGACCACGGTCCCGCGAAGATCATCGCGATGTGCAACCAGAAGGGCGGCGTCGGCAAGACGACGTCGACCATCAACCTGGGTGCCGCGCTCGCGGAGTACGGCCGCCGGGTCCTGCTCGTCGACTTCGACCCGCAGGGCGCCCTCTCGGTCGGCCTCGGCGTGAACCCGATGGAGCTCGACCTCACGGTCTACAACCTGCTCATGGAGCGGGGCATGTCGGCCGACGAGGTCCTGCTGAAGACCGCGGTCCCCAACATGGACCT
Organism: Streptomyces sp. NPDC057438; assembly: GCF_042802995.1. NCBI lineage: Bacteria > Bacillati > Actinomycetota > Actinomycetes > Kitasatosporales > Streptomycetaceae > Streptomyces > Streptomyces sp. NPDC057438. Next base: position 13,036 of record NZ_JBHVDD010000091.1, on the reverse strand, counting down.
GCTGCCGAGCAACATCGACCTGTCGGCCGCCGAGGTCCAGCTGGTCTCCGAGGTCGCGCGCGAGTCCACGCTGCAGCGGGCGCTGAAGCCGCTGCTGGCCGACTACGACTACATCGTGATCGACTGTCAGCCCTCGCTCGGCCTGCTCACCGTGAACGCCCTGACGGCCGCCCACAAGGTGATAGTGCCCCTGGAGTGCGAGTTCTTCGCACTGCGCGGTGTCGCGCTGCTGACGGAGACCATCGAGAAGGTCCAGGAGCGGCTCAACCCCGACCTGGAGCTCGACGGCATCCTCGCCACCATGTACGACTCGCGCACCGTGCACAGCCGTGAGGTTCTCGCGCGTGTCGTCGAGGCGTTCGACGAGCACGTCTACCACACGGTCATCGGGCGCACCGTCCGCTTCCCGGAGACCACGGTCGCCGGTGAGCCGATCACCACGTACGCCTCCAACTCCGTCGGCGCCGCCGCCTACCGCCAGCTCGCCAGGGAGGTGCTCGCCCGGTGTCACGCCGAGTGAGTCTGCCGGGGGCCGACGAACTCTTCCGTACGACAGGGGGAATGGCGCTGCAGCCGTCCACTCCCCGGCGGGGGGCCAACGGAGAAGTCCGTGTGCCCGCGCCCGCCGGGGACAGCGACGGGGCCGCCGGCGCGGAGGACGCACCGCCGTCCGTGCCCGTGCGCGGCGGCGACGGCGAGGGGTCCGAGCATGTGGCCGCGGACGCCGAGTCCGACGGTGAACCGCGCAGCCGCTCCGCAGCCGCCGGGGCCGAGCGGGCCGCGGCGGCCGGGCGGCTGCCGAAACCGCAGGAAGGTTCTGCCTCGGCCGCGCCCCGCAAGAAGGGGCGGGCCTCCGGGCGCCGGCCCAGCGGGCGGGAGCGGCACGACGAGAAGATCACCGTGTACGTCTCCGCCGAGGAGCTCATGGATCTCGAACACGCGCGGCTGGTGCTGCGCGGGGAGCACGGGCTGGCCGTGGACCGCGGGCGGATCGTGCGGGAGGCCGTCGCCGTGGTGCTGGCGGACCTGGAGGCCCGGGGGGACGCGAGCATCCTGGTTCGCCGACTTCGGGGGCGGTAGCGGTAGCCTGCGGGGGCTATGACCTCGTTCGACTCCCTTGGCCCGGCTTCCGGTGGTTCCGCCGGCCGTCGGCGTGCACTGGGGAAAGGGCCCGGGGCCGCGCCCCCGGCTTCGCCGGCCGAGAAGCCGCCTCCTGCCGCAGAGCCTTCGTCGCCCGAGGCCGCCGACGCGTTCCGCCCACCCGTACCGCCCGGCGGAACGGGTGCCCACGGCGCGGGTGCGAGTGACGGGACGTCCCCCGCAGTCGTCCCTGCCGAAGCCGAAGCCGAAGCCGAAGCCGAAGCCGGCGTCGGTGCTGTGCCGGACGCGGCCGAGCGGACGGCCGGTGACTCCGACGACGGGGTCTTCACGGTGCGGCTCGCCAACTTCGAGGGCCCCTTCGACCTGCTGCTCCAGCTGATCTCCAAGCACAAGCTGGACGTCACCGAGGTCGCGCTCTCCAAGGTCACCGACGAGTTCATGACGCACCTGCGGGCCATGGGAGCGGACTGGGACCTCGACGAGACGACCGAGTTCCTGGTGGTCGCGGCGACCCTGCTGGATCTGAAGGCGGCCAGGCTGCTGCCCGCCGCCGAGGTCGAGGACGAGGCCGACCTCGCGCTCCTCGAAGCCCGGGACCTGCTGTTCGCCCGGCTGCTGCAGTACCGCGCGTACAAACAGATCGCGGAGATCTTCAACCGGCGGCTGGACGAGGAGGCGCGGCGGTACCCGCGCACCGTCGGGCTGGAGGCGCAGTACGCGGAACTGTTGCCCGAGGTGGTCATCAGCATCGGGGCGGAGGGATTCGCCAGGCTGGCCGTGAAGGCGATGCAGCCGAGGCCCAAGCCGCAGGTGTACGTCGACCACATCCACGCGCCGCTGGTGAGCGTGCAGGAGCAGGCCGGGATCGTCGTCGCGCGGCTGCGGGTGCTGGGGGAGGCGTCGTTCCGGGTGCTCGTGGAGGACACCGACGACACCCTCACCGTCGTCGCCCGCTTCCTCGCGCTGCTGGAGCTCTACCGGGAGAAGGCCGTGGCCCTCGACCAGGAGACCGCGCTCGGGGATCTGCTCGTGCGGTGGACCGGCGGGGACGGGGACGCGGAGCCCGTGGTCACGGACGAGTTCGACCGGCCGCCCGAGCCGCCCCGGCCGTCCCGGCCGGCCAAGGAGGAGAAGGCATGAGCGAGGAGAGAACCGTGGGGCCCGAGGGCGCGCGTACCGTCGCCGGCCTCGACCTCAAGCCCGCTCTGGAGGCCGTCCTCATGGTCGTGGACGAGCCCGCGACGGAGGAGCACCTGTCGAAGATCCTGGAGCGGCCCAAGCGGCAGATCGCCAGGGCGCTCAGGGAGCTGGCCGACGACTACGCGGTACAGGGGCGCGGGTTCGAGCTGCGGCTGATCGCCGGGGGCTGGCGGTACTACACCCGGCCCGAGTACGCCGCCGCCGTCGAACGGTTCGTGCTCGACGGGCAGCAGGCCCGGCTGACCCAGGCCGCGCTGGAGACGCTGGCGGTGGTCGCGTACCGGCAGCCGGTGAGCCGGAGCAGGGTCTCGGCCGTGCGCGGAGTCAACTGCGACGGCGTCATGCGGACCCTGCTTCAGAGGGGTCTGGTCGAGGAGGCGGGCGCGGAACCCGAAACAGGTGCGATCCTGTACAGGACGACGAACTACTTCCTGGAGCGGATGGGCCTGCGCGGCCTGGACGAGCTCCCGGAGCTCGCGCCCTTCCTCCCGGAGGCTGAGGCGATCGAGGCCGAGACCCAGGAGGCCGTACCGTCGTTCGATCCGGACGCTCCGGATTCCGAGGACGCAGACGACAAGACGGAACTTTGATGCGAAGCAGTAGCGGCAGGAACAGCAGCGGAAACAACGGCGGGAGCCGTGGTGGCAACAGCGGCGGCCGCGGCGGGAGCAGCGGTGGCCGCGGTAACTACCGTGGCGCCGGGAGCGACCGCGACGACAAGCAGGGCGGCCGGCCGAAGAAGCCGCGCCCGGAGGAGCGGCGCTACGACGTGGGCCCCGGCGGCACCCAGGACGGGCCGAAGTCGGGGCGCGGCGCCTCCGCGCGCGGAGGCGCGAAGGGCGGCCCCCGGCAGTCCCCGACCGGCGGGCGCGGCCGGTCGGCCCCGGCGACCTCCCGCGAGTACGACGCGCGGGCGGAGGAGCGCAACCGGGAGCGGTACGCGGGCAAGAAGGACGTCAAGCTGCCCAAGACCTTCCCGGGCGCCGAGCAGGAGGGCGAGCGGCTGCAGAAGATCCTCGCGCGCGCGGGCTACGGCTCCCGGCGTGCCTGCGAGGAGCTGATCGAGCAGGCGCGCGTCGAGGTCAACGGCGAGATCGTGCTGGAGCAGGGCAAGCGGGTCGACCCGGAGAAGGACGAGGTCAAGGTCGACGGGCTGACCGTCGCGACCCAGTCCTACCAGTTCTTCTCGCTGAACAAGCCGGCCGGTGTCGTCTCCACGATGGAGGACAACGAGGGCCGTCAGTGCCTCGGCGACTACGTCACCAACCGTGAGACGCGGCTGTTCCACGTGGGGCGGCTCGACACCGAGACCGAGGGTGTCATCCTGCTCACCAACCACGGTGAGCTGGCGCACCGGCTGACCCACCCCAAGTACGGCGTGAAGAAGGTCTACCTCGCGCACATCGTGGGCCCGATCCCGCGTGACCTGGGCAAGCAGCTCAAGGACGGCATCCAGCTGGAGGACGGGTACGCGCGCGCGGACCACTTCCGGGTCGTGCAGCAGACCGGCAAGAACTACCTCGTCGAGGTCACCCTGCACGAGGGACGCAAGCACATCGTGCGCCGGATGCTGGCGGAGGCCGGGTTCCCGGTCGACAAGCTGGTGCGCGTGGCCTTCGGGCCGATCACCCTCGGCGACCAGAAGTCGGGCTGGCTGCGCCGGCTGTCGAACACCGAGGTCGGGATGCTGATGCAGGAGGTCGACCTCTAGGGTCGTCCGTCTCCTACGAGCAGGGGCCGGTCCCGGGTTTGCCTTCGGGACCGGCCCTTTGCCGTTCCCGGTGCCGGTCTTGGCCGTCCCTTCCCCGTAAGGGGGTTGTGCCGCCTCACTCCCTCCCTTTATAGTCGTTCTGACTATTAGTCATGGTGACCATAAACGAGGGTGGTGGAGATGACCTCACCGGCGGGATACGACAAGTACGCCTACGAGCCCTTCGCCGTCACCGTCGACCTGGCCGTCTTCACCGTCCGCGCCGGCACGCTCCAGGTGCTGCTCGTCGAACGCGGGCAGGAACCGTACGCGGGCCGCTGGGCCCTGCCCGGCGGTTTTGTGCTGCCGGACGAGTCCGCGGAGGAGGCCGCGTGGCGCGAACTCGCGGAGGAGACCGGGGTCTCGGACGTGCCCGGCCTCCACCTGGAGCAGCTGCGGACCTACAGCGAGCCGGGGAGGGACCCGCGGATGCGGGTCGTCACCGTCGCGTTCGCCGCGCTCTTCCCCGACCCGCCCGTCCCGCACGGCGGCGGTGACGCGGCCCAGGCCCAGTGGCTGCGGTTCAACGCCATCGGCCCGCTCGCCTTCGACCACGACCGCATCCTCGCCGACGCCCACGAACGCGTCGGCGCCAAGCTCGAGTACACCTGTCTCGCCACCTCCTTCTGTCCGCCCGAGTTCACGCTCGGCGAGCTGCAGCAGGTCTACGAGACCGTGTGGGGCACTCCGCTCGACCGGCCCAACTTCCGGCGCAAGGTGCTGGCCACGCCGGGCTTCGTCGAACAGGTGCCCGGCGCCGCCCGCCTGACCGGCGGTCGCGGCAAGCCCGCCGCGCTGTACCGCGCGGGTGGGGCCACCGCCCTGCACCCGCCCCTGCTGCGACCCACCACGGAAGGACGGCCCTGATGACCATGACGCTGCGTACGAAGCGCTCCGCCACCGGCTCCCTGATCGGACTCGCCCTCGGAGACGCCCTCGGCTTCCCGACGGAGTTCAACGACATTCCGTCGATCCTCGCCAAGTGCGGCCCCTGGCGGAAGATGGAGCTGCCGAACCCCGCGATCGTCACGGACGACACCCAGATGACGCTGGCGCTGGCGCACGGGCTGCGGACGGCCATGGATCGCGGGTCGCTCGGCGCCGAGGCGCTGGAGCGGGCCGTGCGCAAGGAGTTCGTGGAGTGGTCCCGCTCCCCGGAGAACAACCGCGCTCCCGGCCACACCTGCCTGGTCGCCTGCGACCTCCTCGCGGTCGACCGCCACCCCTGGCAGTTCGCCAGCCAGATCCACTCCAAGGGCTGCGGCGCCAACATGCGCGTCGCCCCGCTCGGCCTGATCGGCCCGCTCAGCGACGAACAGCGCGCGGGCGCCGCCCAGTTGCAGGCCGCCCTCACCCACGGCCACCCCACCGCCCTCGCCGCGTCCGACCTCACCGCCCACGCGGTCCGGCTGCTCGCCCAGGGCGCCGAACCGATGGGCCTCGTCGGCCGGCTGCGCTCGTACGCCTACGAGAACCGCGCCCACTACCACGCGCGCTGGCTCGGCGACCTGTGGACCTACAGCCAGGACCCCTCGCCCGAGCACTACATCTCCCGGGGCTGGGACGAGTGCCTCCAGGCCCTGGACCGGGTGGAGGCGGCCCTGCGGCTCCCGTCGCCCGAGACCGACCCCTGCACGGCCACGGGGGAGGGCTGGATCGCCGAGGAGGCCCTGGCCACCGGTCTGCTGTGCTTCCTGCTCTTCGTCGACGAGCCGGTCACCGCGCTGCGCCGCGCCGCCTGCACCTCGGGCGACTCCGACTCCATCGCCGCCCTCACCGGTGCCTTCGCGGGCGCCTACCACGGTCCTGACGCCTGGCCCGCCGAGTGGGCCGACCGGATCGAGTACCAGGGCGACCTCGTCTCGCTGGGAGCCCTCTGGGACGCTTGAGGGATGACCGACGCCCTCGACATCGACCTGGCCCCCGTGGTGGCCGAACAGCCCGACCCTCTGCTGTTCGCCACCGTCTCCGGAGCCCACCTGTACGGCTTCCCCTCGCGCGACTCGGACGTCGACCTGCGCGGTGTGCATCTGCTGCCCGCGGCCGAACTGGTCGGGCTGCGCGAGCCGGAGGAGACCCGGTCGAGGATGTGGGACCGGGAGGGCGTCGAGATGGACCTCGTCACGCACGACCTGCGCAAGTTCGCCCGGCTGATGCTGCGCCGCAACGGCTACGTGCTGGAACAGCTGCTCTCCCCGCTCGTCGTGCACACCGGTGAGCCCCACCGCGAACTGGTCGCGCTCGCCCCCGGGGTCCTCACCCGCCACCACGCCCACCACTACCGGGGGTTCGCCACCACCCAGTGGCGGCTTTTCGAGAAGACCGGCGAACTCAAGCCGCTGCTCTACACGTTCCGGGTGCTCCTCACCGGCATCCACCTCATGCGCAGCGGCGAGGTGCAGGCCCACCTGCCCACCCTGGTGCCGGAGACCGAGGAGGCCCCCGCCTACCTGCCGGACCTCGTCGCGGCGAAGGCGGCCGAGGAGCACGGCAAGGCGGACGTCGACCAGGAGCGCGTCGCCGCCGACGTGGAGCGGCTGCACCGCACGCTGGACGAGGAGCAGGCCCTGTCGGCGCTGCCCGAGACCCCGGCCGCGTACGACGCCCTGCACGACTTCGTCGTCCGCGTCCGGCTGGAGGGACCGAAGGGCTGAAGGGCTGGGGTGATTTGTGAGGCGTGCCCGCGGGGCGGTGTGCGGCTCAGTCCCGTGCGGCCCGGAGGGCCGACGCGCGCCGGGTCCTTACGACGAAGTCCTCGACCCTGGCCAGGTCCGGTTCCGGCGGCAGGGGGCTGTGGTCCGCCGCCTCGGCGGCCTCCGAGGCCAGCCGCGCCATCCAGCCCTCGACCCGGGTCCACGGCACCTCGCCGCGTTTCACCGCAAGCAGGGGCTCGCGCTGCTCGCCCACGTCCACGGTCAGCTCGCCCGTGCGCAACAGGTCCCGGCAGCTCATCAGCAGACGGAGCAGATGCATCGCGTGCTTCCAGCGGGGGGCGCCGTGCGTACGCACGTCCGCGTCGAGCTTCTTGCGCTGGCCGAGGGCGTAGCGGGCGAACGTCTCATGGGCCCGGCGGGACAGGAACGCCCCGCGCAGGGCGAGCAGTTCACGGCCGGTGTCGTCGACGTGCTCCACCAGGGGGGAGTGCAGGCACTCCAGGATGTTGGGGTTGGCACGCAGGGCCAGATTGCAGAAGCGCTCCAGCTCCCAGCCGAACTGTTCCTGCCCCGGGCCCTCCACGTGCGTCGGCGGTTTCTCGAAGCGCCAGAACAGCTCGGTGGGGGCCAGGAAGACACCCCGCCGGTCCGTGTCGCTGCCGTCCGTCGCGAGACCGAAGGCCCGCGAGCCCATCACACAGGCATAGATCGTGTGGTCGCGGACCAGGTCGTGCGGGTGCGGGGGCTGCATGTCCGGGAGCGTACGGGGTTGATCAGGGCCGCAGAATCGAATTACCGGCGACCGTGATCTTCTCGGCGGGCAGCGGCTCGGTGGCGGGTCCGTGGGCCACGGCCCCGTCCGTGATGCTGAACCTGCTGCCGTGGCACGCACAGTTGATCGTCTTGTCGGAGACGCTGCTGACGACACAGCTCAGGTGGGTGCAGATCGCGGAGAAGGCCTTGAAGTCGCCTTCCGCGGGCTGGGTCACGACGATCTTCTCGTCGTCGAAGATCTTTCCCCCGCCCACCGGGATGTCGGCCGTGCTCGCCAGCTCCTCGCCGCCGTCCGCGCCGGTGCCCGCGGGCGAGGACTTCTCCGCGGTGTCCCCACCGCCGTCCTTACCGCCTCCGCCGCATCCCACCAGCAGCGCCGCCGTGCCCGCCGCGCCGGTGGCCAGCACCGTGCGCCGCGTGGAACCCATCGTCATGTCGTCACTCCGAACGTGCGGAAGAACCAGGAGCCGGCCGGGGAATCGCCCCGAGCGGAGCAGCAGCATCTTCGCACTGAAAGCACCGATGAAGAAGCAAAACGGATGAGAGTGCCACAAAGTGTGTGTTTCTTACGTCCGGAAGTCGAGGGCGTACTCGATGCGGGCGGTGGGTGGCCGGACGGGGTGGCCGGACAGTGACGTTCGTGCGGGCTCGGCAGGGTCCGCGGCGGGGATCCGTCCGCCGTGGACGTCTTTCGGCCAGGCGTTTCGGCAGGCGGGCGTCGCGCGGCGGCCCGGGGCGGGTGACTAGGCTGTTCGTACAACCAGCCGGGATGTCCAGCAGTGAGGAGCACAGCCGTGGCGGTACGAGCGGTCCGGGGCGCCGTCCAACTCGAACGGGACGAGGCGGGGCACATGGACGAGCAGGTGGGCGAACTGCTCACCGCGGTCCTGGAGCGCAACGACCTCACCCCGGACGACCTGATCAGCATCTGGTTCACGGCCACCCCCGACCTGCACAGCGACTTCCCGGCGGCAGCCGCCCGCAAGCTCGGCATCGTCGACGTACCGCTGATCTGCGCGCAGGAGCTGGACATCGAGGGCGCCCTGCCCCGGGTCGTGCGGATCCTCGCGCACATAGAGTCCGACCGGCCGCGCTCGGAGATCGCGCACGTGTACCTGGGGGCCGCGGCCACGCTCCGCAAGGACATCGCCCAGTGAGAACGGCACTCGTCATCGGCACCGGGCTGATCGGCACCTCCGCCGCCCTCGCCCTGGCCCAGCGCGGTGTCACCGTCCACCTCGTCGACCACAACCCCGAGCAGGCCCGTACGGCGGCCGCGCTCGGCGCCGGCACCGACGAGGCGCCCGAGGGCCCGGTGGACCTCGCGATCGTCGCCGCCCCACCCGCGCACGTGGCCGCGACCCTCGCCGACGCCATGCGCCGGGGCCTCGCGCGCGGCTACCTCGACGTGGCCTCCGTCAAGGGCGGCCCCCGCCGCGAGCTGGAGGAGCTGGGCCTCGACCTCTCCTGCTACATCGGCTCGCACCCCATGTCGGGCCGGGAGAAGTCCGGCCCGCTGGCCGCCACGGCCGACCTCTTCGAGGGCCGCCCCTGGGTGCTCACCCCGACCCGGGACACCGACACCGAGGTCCTGAACCTCGCCCTGGAGCTGGTCTCCCACTGCCGGGCCGTCCCGGTGGTCATGGACGCGGACACCCACGACCGTGCCGTGGCCCTGGTCTCCCACATGCCGCATCTGGTGTCCAGCCTGGTCGCCGCGCGGCTGGAGCACGCCGAGGAGTCGGCCGTGCGGCTGTGCGGGCAGGGCATCAGGGACGTGACCCGGATCGCGGCCTCCGACCCGCGCATGTGGATCGACATCCTCTCCGCCAACCCCGGCCCGGTCGCCGATCTCCTCACCGACGTCTCCGCCGACCTCGACGAGACCGTCCAGGCCCTGCGCGCCCTCCAGGCCGGCGACGACGCCAAGCGCCGCGAGGGCATGACCGGCATCGAGAACGTGCTGCGCCGCGGCAACGCCGGCCAGGTCCGCGTCCCCGGCAAGCACGGGTCCGCTCCGCGGGTCTACGAGGTGGTCGCGGTACTGATCGACGACCAGCCCGGTCAGCTGGCCCGCATCTTCGCCGACGCGGGGGCCGCCGGCATCAACATCGAGGACGTCCGCATCGAACACGCCACCGGGCAGCAGGCGGGTCTGGTGCAGTTGATGGTGGAGCCGAAGGCTGCGGTGGTGTTGACGGGGGCGTTGCGAGAGCGGGGTTGGGCGATCCGGCAGTAGGGGGGGTGCCGGTGGGTCGGCGGTCGGAGGCCGGCGCAGCCGTCCCGCTGCCCGGGAGGCGCCTTGGCGCCGAGTGGTGCGAGGGCGGCGTCGAGGGTGGGTCGTCCGCATCGAGCACGCCACCGGGCAGCAGGCGGGTCTGGTGCAGTTGATGGTGGAGCCGAAGGCTGCGGTGGTGTTGACGGGGGCGTTGCGGGAGCGGGGTTGGGCGATCCGGCAGTAGGGGTGGGCGGCCGGGCGGCGGGCAGGGCCGGACGGGTCACGCGCACCCAGTACCCTTGTCCGGGGCGCCTTCCGTCCCGCCCCACCACCTCGGACCAGGAAAGGTGCTCCCCAGTGGAACGCGCCACAGTGATCGTTGCCATCGACGGCCCCTCCGGCACGGGCAAGTCGAGCACCTCGAAGGCCGTGGCCGCGCAGCTCGGGCTGAGCTACCTGGACACGGGCGCCCAGTACCGGGCGATCACCTGGTGGATGGTCAACAACGGCATCGACATAGACGACCCCTCGGCGATCGCGGCCGTGGCCGGCAAGCCGGAGATCGTGTCGGGGACGGACCCGTCGGCACCGACCATCACCGTCGACGGCACGGACGTCGCCGGGCCGATCCGCACCCAGGAGGTCACCTCCAGGGTCAGCGCGGTCAGCGCCGTACCGGAGGTGCGGACGCGCATCACCGAGCTGCAGCGGTCCATCGCGGCGGACGCCGCGGACGGCATCGTCGTCGAGGGCCGTGACATCGGCACGACCGTACTGCCGGACGCCGACCTGAAGATCTTCCTCACCGCCTCCCCCGAGGCCCGCGCCGCCCGCCGCAGCGGCGAGCTGAAGGGTGCCGACGTCCAGGCCACCCGCGAGGCCCTGCTCAAGCGGGACGCGGCCGACTCCAGCCGTACGACCTCGCCGCTCGCCAAGGCGGACGACGCGGTCGAGGTGGACACCTCGGACCTCACCCTCCAGCAGGTCATCGAATGCGTGGTCACCCTCGTCGAGGAGAAGCGGGCGGGCAAGTGAGCCAGGCCGCCACGGACCGGGCCCCCGCGTACGAAGCCCCCACGGCGCTCGGCGCCGAGGTGGGGCGGCGCATCGGCGTCGGCCTGATGTACGGGCTGTGGAAGCCGCGCGTGCTGGGCGCCTGGCGGGTCCCCGCGACCGGCCCGGTGATCCTCGCCCCCAACCACTCCCACATCGTCGACGGCCCCATGGTCATCGGTGTGGCGCCCCGACCCTCGCACTTCCTGGTCAAGAAGGAGGCGTTCGTCGGTCCGCTCGGCCCGTTCATGCGCGCCGTCGGCCAGGTGGAGGTCGACCGCTCGACCGCCGACCGCACCGCCGTCACCCGCGCCCTGGCCGTCCTGGCGGGCGGCGGTGTGCTGGGCATCTTCCCGGAGGGCACCCGGGGCGAGGGCGACTTCGCCTCGCTGCGCGCCGGGCTCTCCTACTTCGCCGTCCGCAGCGGAGCGCCGATCGTGCCGGTGGCCGTGCTGGGAAGCACGGAGCGGCGCGGACGGCTGATCAAGGGGCTGCCCCCGCTGCGCTCCCGCGTCGACGTGGTCTTCGGAGATCCGTTCGAGGCGGGCGACGGCAGCGGGCGGCGGACGCGCAAGGCGCTCGACGAGGCGACCGTGCGCATCCAGCAGCAGCTGGGCGCGCACCTGGAGCATGCCCGGCGGCTCACCGGCCGCCGGTAAAACGCCGGGCGTCCGGTCGGGCGCTGGGCGACACTGAGTAGTGGACCAACCGGCGGACGAGCCGGGTGCTCCACCGATCACCACGATGAACTACGAGGTACGGACTTCATGAACGACCAGTTTCCCTCCGAGCACGAGCACGGAGAGCTTGGCGACGCCGAGTACGCGCAGTTCATGGAGCTCGCCGCGGAAGAGGGCTTCGACGTCGAGGACGTCGAGGGCGCGATCGAGGAGGCGGGTCACGGCCCGCTGCCCGTCCTCGCCGTCGTCGGCCGTCCGAACGTCGGCAAGTCGACGCTCGTGAACCGCATCATCGGCCGCCGCGAGGCGGTCGTCGAGGACAAGCCCGGCGTCACCCGTGACCGCGTCACCTACGAGGCCGAGTGGGCGGGCCGCCGCTTCAAGGTCGTCGACACCGGCGGCTGGGAGCAGGACGTCCTCGGCATCGACGCCTCCGTCGCCGCGCAGGCCGAGTACGCCATCGAGGCCGCCGACGCCGTCGTCTTCGTCGTGGACGCCAAGGTCGGCGTCACCGACACCGACGAGGCCGTCGTCCGGCTGCTCCGCAAGGCCAACAAGCCCGTGGTGCTCTGCGCCAACAAGGTCGACGGCCCGAGCGGCGAGGCCGACGCGACCGCCCTGTGGTCGCTCGGCATCGGCGAGCCGCACCCGGTCTCCTCGCTGCACGGCCGCGGCACCGGCGACATGCTGGACGCCGTCCTGGAGGCCCTGCCGGAGGCGCCCGAGCAGAGCTTCGGCACGGCGGTCGGCGGCCCGCGCCGCATCGCGCTGATCGGCCGTCCGAACGTCGGCAAGTCCTCCCTCCTGAACAAGGTGGCGAACGAGGAGCGCGTCGTCGTCAACGAGATCGCGGGCACGACCCGTGACCCGGTCGACGAGCTGATCGAACTCGGCGGTGTCACCTGGAAGTTCGTCGACACGGCGGGCATCCGCAAGCGGGTCCACCTGCAGCAGGGCGCCGACTACTACGCCTCGCTGCGCACCGCGGCGGCCGTCGAGAAGGCGGAGGTGGCGGTGATCCTCATCGACGCCTCCGAGTCCATCTCGGTCCAGGACCAGCGCATCGTGACGATGGCGGTCGAGGCCGGCCGTGCGCTGGTCGTCGCGTACAACAAGTGGGACACCCTCGACGAGGAGCGCCGCTACTACCTGGAGCGGGAGATCGAGACCGAGTTCGGTCAGATCGCCTGGGCCCCCCGGGTCAATGTCTCGGCGCGCACCGGCCGGCACATGGAGAAGCTGGTCCCCGCGATCGAGACGGCCCTCGCCGGCTGGGAGACGCGTGTCCCGACGGGTCGGCTGAACGCATTCCTCGGCGAGCTGGTCGCCGCCCACCCGCACCCGATCCGGGGCGGCAAGCAGCCCCGCATCCTGTTCGGCACCCAGGCCGGCACCAAGCCCCCGCGTTTCGTCCTCTTCGCCTCCGGCTTCATCGAGGCGGGCTACCGGCGCTTCATCGAACGCCGCCTGCGTGAGGAGTTCGGCTTCGAGGGCACCCCGATCCACATCTCGGTCCGGGTGCGCGAGAAGCGCGGCAAGAAGAAGTAGCCCGTCGGCGCCCCCGGCACGCGCGTGAGGAGGGCGGCTGCCCGAGGTCGTCCGACCC
>NZ_JBHVDD010000090.1:0-39528 GCF_042802995.1 Streptomyces sp. NPDC057438 | reverse complement strand
CCTCCGTGGAGGTGCGGGCCGTCGCCTTGGAGCTACGGGACGTCACTTGTCGCCGTCGTCCTTCTTGTCCTCGGAGCCTTCTTCGCCCTCGATCACGGGGATGAGGGAGAGCTTCCCGCGGGAGTCGATCTCGGCGATCTCGACCTGGACCTTGGAGCCCACGCCGACGACGTCCTCGACGTTCTCCACGCGCTTGCCGCCGGCGAGCTTGCGGATCTGCGAGATGTGCAGCAGACCGTCCTTGCCCGGGAGCAGCGACACGAACGCGCCGAAGGTCGTCGTCTTCACGACGGTGCCCAGGTAGCGCTCGCCGACCTCCGGCATGGTCGGGTTGGCGATGCCGTTGATCGTGGCGCGGGCGGCCTCGGCCTGCGAGCCCTGCTGGGCACCGATGTAGATGGTGCCGTCGTCCTCGATCGTGATCTCGGCGCCGGTGTCCTCCTGGATCTGGTTGATCATCTTGCCCTTGGGGCCGATGACCTCACCGATCTTGTCCACGGGGATCTTGACCGTGATGATCCGCGGGGCGTTCGGGGACATCTCGTCCGGCGTGTCGATCGCTTCCATCATCACGTCGAGGATGTGGAGGCGGGCGTCACGGGCCTGCTTGAGGGCGGCGGCCAGGACGGAGGCGGGGATGCCGTCCAGCTTGGTGTCGAGCTGGAGGGCGGTGACGAACTCCTTGGTGCCGGCGACCTTGAAGTCCATGTCGCCGAAGGCGTCCTCCGCACCGAGGATGTCGGTGAGGGCGACGTAGTGCGTCTCGCCGTTGATCTCCTGCGAGATCAGGCCCATGGCGATACCGGCGACGGGGGCCTTCAGCGGCACACCGGCGTTCAGCAGCGACATGGTGGAGGCGCAGACCGAGCCCATGGACGTCGAGCCGTTGGAGCCGAGGGCCTCGGACACCTGACGGATCGCGTAGGGGAACTCCTCGCGCGTCGGCAGGACCGGCACGATCGCGCGCTCGGCGAGCGCGCCGTGGCCGATCTCGCGGCGCTTGGGGGAGCCGACGCGGCCGGTCTCACCGACGGAGTACGGCGGGAAGTTGTAGTTGTGCATGTAGCGCTTGCGGGTCACCGGGGAGAGGGTGTCCAGCTGCTGCTCCATACGGAGCATGTTGAGGGTGGTGACGCCCAGGATCTGGGTCTCGCCACGCTCGAACAGCGCCGAGCCGTGCACGCGCGGGATGGCCTCGACCTCGGCGGCCAGCGTACGGATGTCCGTGACGCCGCGGCCGTCGATGCGGACCTTGTCCTTGATGACGCGCTCACGGACCAGGGACTTGGTCAGCGAGCGGTACGCGGCGGAGATCTCCTTCTCGCGGCCCTCGAACTGCGGGAGCAGCTTCTCGGCGGCCAGACCCTTGACGCGGTCCAGCTCGGCCTCGCGCTCCTGCTTGCCCGCGATGGTGAGGGCCTGCGTCAGCTCGTCCTTGACCGCGGCGGTGAGCGCCTCCAGGACGTCGTCCTGGTAGTCGAGGAAGACCGGGAACTCGCCGGTCGGCTTGGCGGCCTTCGACGCGAGGTCGGCCTGGGCCTTGCAGAGGACCTTGATGAAGGGCTTCGCGGCGTCCAGACCGGCGGCGACGACCTCCTCGGTCGGCGCCTCGGCGCCGCCCTGGACCAGCTGGATCGTCTTCTCGGTGGCCTCGGCCTCGACCATCATGATCGCGACGTCGCCGTCCTCCAGGACACGGCCGGCGACGACCATGTCGAAGACGGCGTCCTCCAGCTCGGTGTGCGTCGGGAACGCCACCCACTGGTTGTTGATCAGCGCGACGCGGACGCCGCCGATCGGACCGGAGAAGGGCAGACCGGCCAGCTGCGTGGACGCGGACGCGGCGTTGATCGCGACGACGTCGTACAGGTGGTCGGGGTTGAGCGCCATGATCGTGGCGACGACCTGGATCTCGTTGCGCAGGCCCTTCTTGAAGGACGGGCGCAGCGGGCGGTCGATCAGGCGGCACGTGAGGATGGCGTCCTCGGAGGGACGGCCCTCGCGGCGGAAGAAGCTGCCGGGGATCTTGCCGGCGGCGTACATCCGCTCCTCGACGTCCACCGTGAGGGGGAAGAAGTCGAGCTGGTCCTTGGGGTTCTTGGACGCGGTGGTGGCCGACAGCACCATGGTGTCGTCGTCCAGGTAGGCCACGGCGGAGCCGGCGGCCTGGCGGGCCAGACGGCCCGTCTCGAAACGGATGGTGCGGGTGCCGAAGGAGCCGTTGTCGATGACGGCCTCGGCGTAGTGGGTCTCGTTCTCCACTAGCGAATTCTCCGATACTTTTCGTCTTTCGTCCCTGGGCCTGCCCGTGTGGCAGGGGGACGGTGGCGGAGAAGCGCGCCGTCTGGTGCGGGCCGGTCTTCGATCGAAGCCCTCGGGGTTCGCAATCCCCCGGGGGCCACTACCGAGGACCGGCGGCGGCGAGGTGCGCTTCTCCTCGTACGTGTGCGTGCGTCGCCCTCCGGGCGCCTCACGCTGGGTCGTGCCTCATGCGTTGTGCTACCACACTACAAAGGGGTGGTGACACTCCGCACGTTTCCACCTGTACGTCCCGCGTGCGTCGGGGCCGCGCGCCCCCTCCGAGGGGGCCGGCGCTGACCCGGTGAGCGGTCTGCCGGTGCGTACAGCAAAGGGAGCGGTCCCCCGATCTTCCGGGAACCGCTCCCCTCACGGCGTCCTACTTGGCGCCCGCCGCACCACGGCGGATGCCGAGGCGGTCGACCAGCGCACGGAAGCGCTGGATGTCCTTCTTGGCGAGGTACTGCAGCAGGCGGCGACGCTGACCGACCAGGATCAGCAGACCACGGCGGGAGTGGTGGTCGTGCTTGTGGGTCTTGAGGTGTTCGGTCAGGTCCGAGATGCGGCGGGAGAGCATCGCGACCTGGACCTCGGGGGAACCGGTGTCGCCCTCCTTGGTACCGAACTCGGTGATGATCTGCTTCTTCGTAGCGGCGTCGAGCGACACGCGATACTCCTCATGAGTCTCGTTGATGCCACCGAGTGCCCCTGGTCTGCGTCTCAGGGGGGCTTCTGTGACTCGGGTGGCGGGGTCCGCTGGGGGCTACCTCCGGAATCCGGGGGTGCGCACACAAACGGCCACGGGACAGAGTACCAGCCTGGACGGATACGTCCGACCCGGGGCTGGGGCCGGGGTCGGGGGCGGGGTCGGAGCCTCGGGAGAGGAAACCTTCATCCCGAAGGGGCGGGCGGGGCCCGGCCGGACGCGGCCGCGCGAGCGTCAGCCCTGCGGTGCGCGGACATCGGCAAACCCCTGACCAGGGCGAACAAGGACAAGTAGGGTGACCTGACAGCTTGTTGGCACGAAGCTCGTCGACACGACGAAGCTCGTCGGCACGGACGAAGGGACCCAGGCGCGATGGCCGAGGCCGAGGACAAGGAACTCAAGGCGCGCAAGGAACGGGAGAAGGACGAGCTGTACGCCCTCGACATCTCCGGCGTCGAGTGGCACAGCGCGCCGGGGACCGAGGATCAGGAGGAGCGGGTCGAGATCGCCTACCTCCCGGAGGGTGCCGTCGCCATGAGGTCCTCGCTCGACCCCGACACCGTGCTGCGGTACACCGCGGGGGAATGGCGGGCGTTCGTGCTGGGGGCGCGCGACGGGGAATTCGATCTGGAGCCTGCTCCGGGGGGCGCCGGGTCGGATGCGTAGCGCGGACGCGTAGCGGACAGGGCGCGCAGTCGGGCGCGTCGGTCCGGCGATGACGTAAGGGGCAGGGGCCGAAATCGGCTGCCTGCCCCTCGTGTTGTGTGGACTTGTGTGGACCGTTGACAGGGACCCTTTTCATGGGGCGTTCCATGGAGCGGGTGTCCGCAGTGGTTCATGGGCCGGGTCGGCCGTGGGACAAGTCGGGCGCACCAAGATCCAGTCTGAGCATCATGCCCAAGTTGCTCCCCTTTCAAGATGCTTGGGCGCTTCGTCTCTGACGGTCGGAAGAGACGGGCCTGCCGGGCCCGGGGCGGTGATGATTAGGCTGGGGTGCAGCACGTCGCGAGTTGCCCGCACGCGGGTGGTACGGGCTGTGTGACTTGGCCCGGGGCCCGAGGGGGGACCAGCCCGGCGACATCGGACGACAGCAACGGTCGCCCCAGCACGCCATGAGGGTGCTCGACCACACCAGGAGGAACTGTGAGCAGCGATCGGGACGGGATGCGCGGGGGCTGGGCCACACCCGACGATGACCAGCCCGACGCGGAGTCCGCCATCGAGATGACGGGCGAGTTCACCATCGACTACGCGCCGCCTGCCTGGTACACGCAGAACGCCACGTCGGGAGCGGCGGGGTGGGTGCCGGGCGCGGGGACGGATACGGGTGCGGGTACGGGAACGGAGACCGACTCGGGTGCCGATGCTGGTGCCGGTGCTCGTGCGGGGGGCGTTCCTCCGGCCGCCGGTTCCGTGACGCCGCCGCCCGGGCTGCCGTTCGCGCCGCCCGTCGGTGCTCCTCTCGACATGTCCGGCGTGCCCGGTTCGTATCCGCCTCCCTGGCCTCCGTCGGCCCCCGCGCCCGTGGCTGAGGCCGCCGGCGGGGGCGGAGGTGAGGGGGACATCGAGAGCGGGGCGACCATGCGGATCTCCGCCGCCGCGATGAAGCGTGAGACCGAGGACGCCGCTCCCGCCCAGGGTGGCGCCCCTGGTGCCGCGCATGCCGGTGACTTCCCGTTGCACGCGCCGCAGGCCGCGGGCGGAGCGCCGCAGAGTGTCGCGCCCTCCGACGCCGGGGCCGGCGGTGGCGACAGCGACGGTGGTGGGGCGCCGGTCGCCGGAGACGTGACGGCGTCCGGTGCGGCCGCGGAGGCGCGGCCTCCGGTGGCGGACGGCGCCGATGCCGCCGTAGCCGGTGCCCGTGACGCCGGTGGTGCTGGTGACACCGGCGATTCCGGTGTCGCGCAGCCCGCGGAGACCGTGTCGTCGCCTGCCGAGGGGCAGAACTCCCAGGGTGGAGAGGGCGACGGCGGTACGGGCAGCGGGGGTTCGGCCGCCGCGGAGGCGTCCGGTGAGGCCGGGGCCACCGAGGCCGGTGTCGTAGGGGCTGACGTCGTGGAGGTCTCAGCCGCGGCCGGTGCGGCCGGTGTCGATGCCGCCGAGGGTGAGCAGCCCGGCGGTGCCGTGCGCCCCGATGTCGCTTCCGGCGGGGCCGAGGCTGCTGATGTCGTCGAGCAGGATGGCGTATCGCCGGGTTCCGGCCCGCAGGATGGTCCCGCTCCGGGCGCCGCCCCGCAGTCGGCTGTTCCCCAGGACCTCGCTCAGCAGGCCGTGGCTCCGCAGGACATTGCTCCGCGGGACTCCGGTTCGCAGGGCGCCGCCCCCGCCGAGCCCGCCGACGGCGCCCCCGGCACCGCCGGAGCCCAGGGCCAGGCACCGCAGCCCGTTGAGCCCCAGGCCGCGGCAGCTCAGCCGGTGGCACCCGAGGTCGCCGCACCCGCCACGGGCGCCCCCGGAGGAGTCACGCAGGCACCTCCCTCCTGGACGCCTCCGGCTCCGCAGGGTGTGCTTCCGCCGTTGCCGCCCGCCTACCAGCCGGCCGCACCGGCAGCGCCTGCCGTGGGGGCGCAGTGGCCGCCCGTCGCACCGACGGCGTCGGAACAACCCGAGGAGGTCGGCCGGCAGCCCGCGGTCGCGCAGGGCGAGCCGTCCGTACCGCCCCAGCAGCCGTTCCCCCCGCAGGCACCGCAGGGTGGGCCACCCGCGGCCTGGGGCAACCCGGTGACCGCTTCATCCGGTGCTTCCGCTCTGCCCGGGGCACCTGACGCGCCTGTCGCACCCGGTGCGCCCGCTCCTCCCGAGGCCCCTGCCCCCTCCGGTGAGCCCGGCAGCCCCGGTGTCTCCGTGCCGCCGGGCCCCCATGCCTCCGGCACGCCGGGCGCCCCGGGCACGCCCGTGGCCCCTTACAGCCCCGGCGCCCCCGGTTACCCCGCGGCGCCCGGCACCCCCGACGCTCCCGCCGGGCCCGTGCCCCCCGGCACCCCCCATGGCTTCGGCCCACCGGTCACCCCCGGTGCGCCCCTGTCTCCCCACCATCCCGGCGCCCCCGGTTACCCCGCGGCGCCCGGCACCGCGGGGACTCCCGGCGCACCCGTGCCCCCCGGCACTCCGGACGCCTCCGGCACGCCGGTCCCTGCGGCCCCGGTGGCCCCGGCCCCGCCGGCCGCGCCCCACCAGCAGCCGCAGGCCCCGACGCCCACGCCCGAGCCCGCACCCCACCAGCAGCAGCCGGCTCCCCAGGCACCCGGCGCCCTCCCCTCCCCCGCCGGTTACGGCTTCCCTCAGCAGGCGGCTCCACCGGTTCAGCAGCCCGGGGGCCAGCCCGGCGTCCCCGCGCCCACCCCGCCTCCGGCGCAGCCCGCCCCGGGTTACGGTTTCCCGCAGCCCGGCGCGTCCGTACCCCCGCAGGCACCCGTCCCGCAGCAGGCCGGCTACGGCTTCCCCCAGCAGCCGGCCCAACCAGGGCCGCCCGCCGAACAGCCCGCGCCTCAGCCCGGTTACGGCTTCCCGCCCGGCGCCCCGGCCGCCCAGGGACCGCCCAACTCCCCCACTCCCCCGAGTGGTTACGGCTTCCCCCAGCCCGGCCAACCGGAGCACCCGGGACATCCCGGCCAACCCGGCGGGCAGGCTCACCCCTCCGCGCCCGTGGACCCCCGTACCGGCGCGGCCTGGCCGCAGCCCGTGCAGCATGATCAGCGGCAGCCCACCAACCCCGGTGTGGCGCCGCTCGGTTACACGGCCGCGGTGGAGCTGTCGTCCGACCGACTGCTGAACAGCAAGAAGCAGAAGACGAAGAGCAGCCGCCCGGCCTCCGGGGGCGGGCGGTTCAGGCTGGGCGGGAAGAAGGAGGAGGCCGAGCGGCAGCGGAAGCTGGAGCTGATCAGGACGCCGGTGCTGTCCTGCTACCGCATCGCGGTCATCAGCCTCAAGGGCGGCGTCGGCAAGACGACGACCACCACGGCCCTCGGCTCGACGCTCGCCACCGAGCGGCAGGACAAGATCCTCGCGATCGACGCCAACCCGGACGCCGGAACGCTCGGCCGTCGCGTGCGGCGCGAGACCGGGGCGACCATCCGTGACCTCGTCCAGGCGATCCCGTACCTCAACTCGTACATGGACATCCGGCGGTTCACCTCGCAGGCGGCCTCCGGGCTGGAGATCATCGCCAACGACGTCGACCCGGCCGTCTCCACCACGTTCAACGACGAGGACTACCGGCGCGCGATCGACATCCTCGGCAAGCAGTACCCGATCATCCTCACCGACTCGGGCACCGGCCTGCTCTACAGCGCCATGCGCGGGGTGCTCGACCTCGCCGACCAGCTCATCATCATCTCGACACCGTCCGTGGACGGGGCGAGCAGCGCCAGTACGACACTGGACTGGCTGTCCGCGCACGGCTACCAGGACCTGGTGGCCCGTTCCCTGACCGTCATCTCGGGCGTGCGGGAGACCGGCAAGATGATCAAGGTGGACGACATCGTCGCCCACTTCGAGACGCGCTGCCGCGGTGTCGTCGTCGTCCCCTTCGACGAACACCTGTCGGCCGGCGCCGAGTTGGACCTCGACATGATGCGGCCGAAGGTGCGGGAGGCGTACTTCACGCTCGCCGCCATGGTCGCCGAGGACATCGCCAGGCACCAGCAGTCGCACGGCCTGTGGACCTCCGACGGCAACCCGCCGCCGGTGGTCGCGCCGCCGCTGCCCGGCCAGCAGGTCCCCGGCCAGCAGCCGTACCCGCCGCAGCAGCAGCAGGGCCAGCCGTATCCCGGTCAGCCCTACCCGGGTCAGCCGGCCCCCGGCCAGGCCCCGCAGCCCTACGGCCACCCGTACCCGCCCCAACACCCGCAGCACCCGCAGCACCCACAGCAGGGCCAGCCCTACCCGCCGGCCCCGCCGCAGCAGTAGACGCGGCAGCCGGGCAACCAGAGGGCCCGTACCGTTCACGAACGGTACGGGCCCTCTGCCTGTCAGCTCCGGCCACGGCTGCGGACAGCCGGTCCGGCTACTCCGGCCGGTACGAGCCGATCAGCTCCCGGCACCTCTTCACGTCCTCGCCCATCGCCACGAGCAGCGCGTCCAGCGAGTCGAACTTCGCCTGGCCGCGCACGAAGGAGAGGAAGTCGACGGCGACGTGGAGGCCGTAGAGGTCGAGTCCCACGCGGTCGATGGCGTACGCCTCGACCGTGCGCTCGGTGCCGTCGAACTGGGGGTTCGTGCCCACGGAGATCGCGGCGGGCATGGCCTCGCCGTCGACGTGCAGCCAGCCGGCGTAGACGCCGTCGGCCGGGATCGCGGTGTGCGGGAGCGTCTCGACGTTGGCCGTGGGGAAGCCCAGTTCGCGACCGCGCTGCGCACCGCGTACGACGACGCCCTCGACGCGGTGGGGGCGACCGAGGATCTCGCGCGCGCCCTCGACGTCCCCCTCGGCGACCAGCCGGCGGGTCAGGGTCGAGGAGAACGGCTGTCCGCCGCCCGCCTCGCCGGTGACGAACAGGTCGACGACCTCGACCTCGAAGTCGTACGTCTTGCCCTGCTCGGCCAGGTACGCCACGTCTCCGGCGGCCTTGTGGCCGAAGCGGAAGTTGGGACCCTCGACCACGGCCTTGGCGTGCAGCTTGTCGACCAGGACCTTGACCACGAAGTCGGCCGGGGACAGCCGGGAGAACTCGGTCGTGAACGGCAGGACCAGCACCGCGTCCACGCCCAGGTCGGCCATGAGTTCGGCACGGCGGTGGTGCGGGGCGAGCAGCGGCGGGTGGGAGCCGGGCCGCACGACCTCGCTGGGGTGCGGGTCGAAGGTCACGACGACGACGGGAACGCCCCGTTCACGGGCGCGTTCCACGGCGTGCCGGAGGATCAGCTGGTGCCCACGGTGCACCCCGTCGTAGGAACCGATGGTGACGACGCTGCGCCCCCAGTCCTCGGGGATGTCCTCCAAGCCACGCCAGCGCTGCACTGTGACCGCTCCTCGTCGAACCCGTGTCCGTATTGATGCCTGTCCCTTACGCAGGTCTAAGGGTGCCATGCCCGGTGCCCTCGGCCCGCATCGGCATCCTGGCTGTGACCCGGAGCACGGAACCGGTGACCCGGACCACCGGAGGACGGACCGGGTCACGCCGGCACCCGCTCCCCCCGTACCCCCGCCAGGTTCTCGATCATCCGGCGGGTGCTCGGTCCGACCACCGCCGCCCACTCCTGGGGTGTGCCGTTGAGCCAGCCGGCCACGAGCCCCGCGAAACCGGGCACATGACGGGCCAGATCGACGAGGGCCCAGTCGAACCGGGTGGCCCCTTCCGGTGTGCGGACGAGCAGCATCCCGACCCGGTGGACCAGTGAGCGGGTGGCCGCGACGTCCCCCGTCATCCCGGTGCCCTCCGCGTCGGTGGTCACGCCGCGCGAGGCGGCCGCCCGCAGGAGGGCGTCGAGGACGGACGGGTCCTGCTCGGTCGCCATCACCAGGTCGAGCAGCTCGCGCCGCAACGGACCGGAGGCAGGGGTGCCCGGCTCGGCGAAGACCGCCGCGAGGGCCGCGCGGACCTGTACGGGTCCTTCGACGATCAGACCGCTGACCAGCGGGAACAGTACGGCGCGGGTGCCCGGACCGTGCTCCAGCCTGCGGTCGACGTACGCGGCCACGTGCCCGGCCACCTCCGGGCGCAGTGCGACGACCTCACGCACCAGGACCGTGACGCGGCGCGCGAGGCCGGGTGTGGTGACCTCGGCGAGGGTGCGCAGGGCCTCACCGTCCGAGCCCTCGGCGCCCGGAGTCCGCAGCCGGGCGCGGAAGGCGTCCAGCACCGGGTCCGGGTGCGTGGCGAGCGCGGTGACCAACGCGCTCGCGGGCAGCTGCGGGTCCCCGGCCGCGAAGCGCTCCAGCGCCTGCGGCAGATACCGCGGCCTGGTCAGCGGATCCCGTACGAGCAGGGCGAGGGCGCCGCTGTGCAGGGTGGCGTCGGCAGGGCGGCCCAGCAGGGCGAGGGCCGCGTAGCGGAGCAGTTCGCGGTCGGCCTCCGTGCTCACGTGCGCGGCGGTCCGCAGCCCGTACGCGAGCCCGGCGACGCGGCGGGCCGGGCGGTCGTCGTGCGCCCACCGGTCGACGGCCCGGCACACCGCCGAGGGCTCCTCCTCCGCCAGCACGGCGAGCAGTTCGTCGCCGCGCCGGTGCGCGCTGTCGACCAGTGCCTCGGTGAGGTCGTCCAGGGCGCACCTCCGATGGGTGTGCAGCAGCGCCTGCGCGGCCGTCGCCACGGTGGCGTCGGGGGTCGCGACCAGCGGGGTGTCGTCGAGGAACCAGCGAGTCAGCAGCGGCTGTACGGCGGCGGGGCGGGCCGCGAGCAGCCGGGAGACCACGTCGAGATAGCGGGGCCCCGCGCCGGTGGCCGGGTCGGCGACGACCAGGCGGCGCAGCAGGTCGAACCGTTCCGCCCCGGGCAGCGGCACCTGGGCCCAGAAGTCCGGCCCGAACTCCCCCGGTACGCCCCGGCCCTGGGCACGCCAGGCGCCGATCCGCTCGGTGAGGAAGCGCAGCACCCGGGTGTAGGGCGTCGCGTCGGGCACCCGGAGCAGCACCTCGGACAGAAGCCGGGCGGCCCACCAGGTGGGGTCGTCGGGGGCCGCGGCACCCGGCGGCAGCAGAGCGTCCAGGGCGTCGAGCAGCTCCTCCAGGCGTCCGGCGAGTTCGGCGGGGCCCTGCTGCCGGCCGAGGAGGAGCAGGGCGTGGACGACGGGGCCGACGCGGTGGCGGGGCACGGGGAGGTTGCGGGTGACCCGGCGGGCGTGGCGGCGGGCACGGGCCTGGGACGGCATCGTGCCCCAGCCGTGCCGTGCCTCGTCCTGCGCGACCCAGCCCCGGTGCACCAGTGCGTGCAGGGCCGCGTCGAGGTCCAGGTGGGCGCCCTGGATCCAGTCGGCCAGCTCCTCGTGGGCGAAGCGGTAGCCGTCGCCCGCCGGGACGAGCAGCCCCTCGGTGAGGACGGCGGAGGCCCAGCCGGTGGTGCCGCCCAGTCGCCCGCCCGGCACCGGTCCCCAGGGGAACACCGCCTCGAACCCCGCCCGGTCCAGCTCTCCCTGTCCGGGACCCAGACACCGCCGGGCCGCCTCGTGGACCTGCCCGGAGACCTGTGCCGCGAGCCGCCGCACGGCCGTTCCCCGGACGCCGTTCACCGCGGCGAGCCGCACGGCGACACGCAGACACATCAGATCCAGGTAGGCACCCAGCACCTCCTCCCGGCCGGGCCGTCCCGAGGGGGCGCTGGAGGCCCCCGGGGCCGAGATGGGCGCCGCAGAGCCGTCGGAGGACACCCCCACGTCGGGCGGCCCGGCGAAGGCGCCATCCTCGCCGGGTCGCCCGCCCGGGGTGTCCGGCAGCGCCGCCCGCACCTCGGCCAGGAGCCGCAGGGTGAGCGGATGCCGGGCGTCGGGCCCGGCCAGCACGTCCTCGGGGAGCCCGTACCGGAGCCGGGCCCGGCGTGCCTCGCCCTCCGTCAGGTCACCCAGCCGGACGCAGGCGGGCAGCGAATGCTCCTCGCCGGACGCCTCGCCGTGCAGCAGCTCCGCCGGGAACCGCGCCCCGGCCCGCTCCCAGTACTCGGCGCGGCAGGCCACCACGAGCCGGGCCCCGTTCTCCCGGAGCCACTGAGCCGTCCCGGCGGTCCACTCGGCCAGCCGGTGCGCGAGCGTGGGCGGCATCTCCTCGGGCCCGTCGAGAAGCAGCAGCAGGGGCCGCCCCTGCGCCGCGGCGAGCCGGGCGAGCCGCTCGGGCCGGATGTCCCCCAGCTCACCGTCGTACCGGCCGGAGGGAGACCGCCCCGTCTCGCCGGGCCGGTCTCCCGGAGCCGCCGCAGCCGCCGTCCAGGGCGTCCCCGGCGCCGAAGCCCCGACGCCGTCCCCCTCGCCGACGGACGTCGCGGCCGACGCCGCCACGATCCGCCCTGCTCGTTCCAGTGCGCGTCGTGCCGCGTCCGCCACGGAGTCGTCATCGGACAGGAGGTCGGCGCCGCGCAGCCAGAGCGTGGGCGCGGGCTCGGGGCCCCGGCCGCGGCGGGCGGCGAGGGCGGCCAGCTCGGTCGTACGGCCGCTGCCGGGGGCGCCGACGAGGCCGAGGACCGTGGCCGGGCCGCCGGCGAAGGCGGTGAACTCCCGTACGACACCTGGGCGTTCGACGGGGTCGACACCGGCGGCCCCGGCACCCGCCCCCGGCCCGTCCGACCCCACGGTGGTGGCCGTCAGTTCCAGCACCCCGGCCAGGTTCAGATCGGTGCCGTACGCGGCCACGGTCGCCGCGTTGCGTGCGAGCAGCTCGGCCAGGGGCCGCTCGGAGCACCAGCCGAGCAGGGGTACGGCGAAGCCGGTGGTCCGGTGCGCCGCCTCCAGTGCCGTGCCGAGCACGCCCACCACGGCGCCGGTGGTCACGTCGAGGACGGGTCCGCCGGCCGCGCCGCCGCCCAGCCGCAGCGCCTCGCTCCCGGCCGTACCGATCGCCAGCTCCAGGGCGCCGCGCAGCAGATGGAATCCGTCGGTCGCCGTGTACGTCACGTCCGCCGTGCCCAGCACCCGTGCCTCCCGCCAGCCGCCGGCCGCGATACGGACGTACGCGCCCGTCGCGACCTCGTCCCGCAGGGCGAAGGGCAGCGGGTCCACGCACAGCCCCTCGGTGCGGATGAGCGCGAGATCGAGGGCGGGCAGCGCGGTCACCGCGTCGGAGTTCACCACGCAGACGCGGTCGCCGGTGGCGTGCACCACGATGCGGGCCAGTCCGTCCACCGCCTCGTGGCTGGTGACGACCGTGCCGTGGTGATCGGCCACGAAGCCCGTGCCGCGTGGTCGTCCCGCCAGATCGCCGACCCGCACCAGGACTTCGTCCCGAGCCGCAGGGCGGCCGTCGTCGGTCGCCCGACGGCCCCGTACCGCCATGTCCTGACCTCCCCGTCGTACCTGTGTTCCGACGGTAGGCACGTGAAGATCAGCGGAACAGATCGCGCGGCGAACGCGCCCCCTTCCGCTCCCTCGGTTCACTCCGAGCGCCTGCACGAAGGGGTGAATAGCCCCGGCCGGATGGATACACCTCTGGGTGGGGGAACCGAGGGGGGACCGTGGAGCGGCGGGAACAGCAGTCCCCGTGACCGCCGCTCCACGTTTCGCCGGCAGTGCGCCCGTCCCCTCGGGAGGCGGGCCTCAGCCGAAGACGGCCAGACTCCTGGCCTTGCCCTTCTGGCTCTCCACCAGGGCCAGGAAACGGCCGGCGGGGTCGAAGACGGCGACGGCCCCGCGCTCGGCGTACTCCTCGGGCATCTCCAGCCGCACCCCGTTCAGCAGCAGTCGCGCCCGCTTGTCGTCCACGTCCCAGCGGGGGAACGCGGCGTCGGCGGCGTCGGCGACCGGCATCACGGTCAGCTCCTGCTGGAGCTGGTCCAGGGTCCGCGCGGAGTCCAGCTTGTACGGCCCCACCCGGGTCCGGCGCAGCGCGGTGAGGTGGCCGCCGACGCCGAGTCCGGCGCCCAGGTCGCGGGCGAGGGCGCGGATGTACGTGCCGGAGGAGCACACCACCGACACCACCAGGTCGAGCACCGGGGTGCCGTCCTCGGCGACGGCCTCGCGGACGTCGTACACGGCGAAGGAGGAGATGGTGACGGGCCGGGCGGGAATCTCGAAGTCCTCGCCGTCCCGGGCCCGCTTGTAGGACCGCACGCCGTCGATCTTGATGGCGCTGACCTTGGACGGCACCTGCATGATCCGGCCGGTCAGCTCGGCCACACCGGCGTCGACGGCTTCGCGGGTGACCTTCGACGCGTCGACCGACGCCGTGATCTCGCCCTCGGCGTCGTCGGTGAGTGTCGTCTGCCCGAGCCGGACGGTCCCGAGGTACTCCTTCTCGGTGAGCGCGAGGTGACCGAGCAGCTTGGTCGCCTTCTCCACCCCCAGGACGAGCACTCCGGTGGCCATGGGGTCGAGCGTCCCCGCGTGCCCGACCCGCCGGGTCCGGGCGATGCCGCGCATCTTCGCGACGACGTCGTGCGAAGTGAAGCCCGACGGCTTGTCGACGATGACAAGGCCGTCGGGCGTGGTGTTCTTCTGGCGCTGCTGGGTCATTCGGCGGCGTCGTCCTCGTCGTCGTCCGGCTTGCGGTACGGGTCGGCCTCACCGGCGTACTTGGCGCCCGACGCGGTCTCGCGCACCTGGGCGTCCGAGGCCC
Organism: Streptomyces sp. NPDC057438; assembly: GCF_042802995.1. Taxonomy (NCBI): domain Bacteria; kingdom Bacillati; phylum Actinomycetota; class Actinomycetes; order Kitasatosporales; family Streptomycetaceae; genus Streptomyces; species Streptomyces sp. NPDC057438. Next base: position 25,330 of record NZ_JBHVDD010000090.1, on the reverse strand, counting down.
GCGCCTTGTCGAGGAGGTCGTCGATGGTCTTGGCGGTGTCCGGGAGGGCGTCGGCCACGAAGGTGAGGGTCGGTGTGAACTTCACACCGGCGGCCCGGCCGACCTCGGAGCGGAGGATGCCCTTGGCGCTCTCCAGGCCCGCGGCGGCCGCCGCCCGCTCCTCGTCGTCCCCGTACACCGTGTAGAAGACGGTCGCCTCCCGCAGGTCCCCGGTCACCCGGGTGTCCGTGATGGTGACGTGTGAGCCGAGCCGCGGGTCCTTGATCCCGCGCAGCAGCTTCTGGGCCACCACCTCTCGGATGAGGTCCGCCAGCCTCTTGGCACGCGCGTTGTCGGCCACTGGTCCGTCTCCTAGCTCGTTCTGCGTTACTGCTGGTTGTCGAATTCTCTGTGCGACCGCGACCGTTCAGTCGTCGTCACCGTGCAACCGCCGTCTGACCGAGAGCAGTTCGACCTCGGGCCGCCCCGCGACCAGCCGCTCGCACCGGTCCAGCACGTCGGTCAGGTGCCCCGTGTCACCCGACACCACCGCCAGTCCGATCACGGCCCGGCGGTGCAGATCCATATGGTCGACCTCCGCCACGCTCACCGCGAACTTGCGGTGCAGCTCGGCCACGATCGGACGGACGACGGAGCGCTTCTCCTTCAGCGACCGTACGTCGCCGAGCAGGAGATCGAAGGACAGAGTCCCCACGTACATGTGTGTATCCGGTTCACCCGCCGGTACGGGATAGACGGCCTGCCCCTGTATCGGGCAGGAACATCAGAACCGTACATCGAAAGGCGGACGCCCTCGACGGGATTGTTCGCCGGGGCCGGGAGGGCCCGGGGCGAAGCCCCCAGGAACGGCCACACCGGCCGGGGGTGAACGCATCACCCCCGGCCGGCATGGACCACCGCTGGTTACGACCGCGGCTTCTCGCGCATCTCGTACGTCGCGATGACGTCGTCGACCTTGATGTCGTTGAAGTTGCCGAGGTTGATACCGCCCTCGAACCCTTCGCGGATCTCGGTGACGTCGTCCTTGAAGCGACGCAGACCGGAGATGGTGAGGTTCTCCGCGATGACCTTGCCGTCGCGGACGAGTCGAGCCTTCGTGTTGCGCTTGACCTCGCCCGAGCGGACCAGGACACCGGCGATGTTGCCCAGCTTGGACGACTTGAAGACCTCGCGGATCTCCGCCGTGCCGAGCTCGACCTCCTCGTACTCCGGCTTGAGCATGCCCTTGAGGGCCGCCTCGATCTCCTCGATGGCCTGGTAGATCACCGAGTAGTACCGGACGTCGACGCCCTCACGCTCCGCCATCTGCTGTGCGCGGCCCGCGGCGCGGACGTTGAAGCCGATGACGATCGCGTCGGAGCCGGTCGCCAGGTCGATGTCCGACTCGGTGACCGCACCCACGCCGCGGTGCAGGACGCGGATGTCGACCTCTTCGCCGACGTCGAGCTGGAGCAGCGAGGACTCGAGGGCCTCCACCGAACCGGACGCGTCGCCCTTGATGATGAGGTTGAGTTCCTGCACCAGACCGGCCTTGAGGGCCTCGTCCAGGTTCTCCAGGGAGAACCGGACACCCCGGCGGGCGAAGTTGGCGTTCCGCTCGCGGGCGGCACGCTTCTCGGCGATCTGACGGGCCGTACGGTCCTCGTCGACGACGAGGAAGTTGTCGCCGGCGCCGGGGACGTTGGTGAGACCCAGCACGAGGACGGGGGTCGAGGGACCCGCTTCCTCGACGTTGTTGCCGTTGTCGTCGAGCATCGCCCGGACCCGGCCGTACGCGTCGCCGACCACCATCGTGTCGCCGATGCGCAGCGTGCCGCGCTGGACCAGGACGGTCGAGACCGCACCGCGGCCGCGGTCGAGGTGGGACTCGATCGCGATGCCCTGCGCGTCCTGCTGGGGGTTGGCCCGCAGGTCGAGCGAGGCGTCCGCGGTCAGGACCACGGCCTCCAGCAGGGAGTCGATGTTCAGACCCTGCTTGGCGGAGATGTCGACGAACATCGTGTCGCCGCCGTACTCCTCGGCCACCAGACCGAACTCGGTGAGCTGACCGCGCACCTTGGTCGGGTCGGCGCCCTCGACGTCGATCTTGTTGACCGCGACCACGATCGGCACGTCGGCCGCCTTGGCGTGGTTCAGCGCCTCGATCGTCTGGGGCATCACACCGTCGTTGGCCGCCACCACGAGGATCGCGATGTCGGTCGACTTCGCACCACGGGCACGCATGGCGGTGAACGCCTCGTGACCCGGGGTGTCGATGAAGGTGATCCTGCGCTCTTCGTCGTTGACCTGGGTCGCGACCTGGTACGCGCCGATGTGCTGCGTGATGCCGCCGGCCTCGCCCGCGACGACGTTCGTCTTGCGGATGGTGTCGAGCAGGCGGGTCTTACCGTGGTCGACGTGACCCATGACGGTCACGACCGGCGGACGCGCGACGAGGAACTCCTCGCCGCCCTCGTCCTCGCCGAACTCGATGTCGAAGGACTCGAGCAGCTCGCGGTCCTCCTCCTCCGGGCTGACGATCTCGACGACGTAGTTCATCTCGCCGGCGAGCAGCTGGAGGGTCTCGTCGGAGACGGACTGCGTGGCGGTGACCATCTCGCCGAGGTTCATCATCACCGCGACGAGCGACGCCGGGTTGGCGCCGATCTTCTCGGCGAAGTCGGTGAGCGACGCACCGCGCGACAGGCGGACGGACTGTCCGTTGCCGCGAGGCAGCATCACGCCGCCGACCGACGGGGCCTGCATGGCCTCGTACTCCTGGCGCCTCTGCCGCTTCGACTTGCGACCGCGGCGCGCGGGACCGCCGGGACGGCCGAAGGCGCCCTGCGTGCCACCACGGGCACCCGGACCGCCGGGACGGCCACCGAAGCCGGGACGACCGCCGCCGCCACCGGGACCACCGGGACGACCGGCGAAGCCGCCGCCACCACCGGCACCACCGGGACCGCCCGGACGACCGGCGAAGCCACCGCCGCCGCCACCGGGACGGCCCGCGAAGCCGCCGCCACCGGGACGACCGCCGCCGCCACCGGGACCGCCGGGACGACCGCCGCCACCGGGACCGCGGCCACCGGGGCCACCGCCGCCGGGACGCGGGCCGGCAGCCGGACGCTGCGGCATCATGCCGGGGTTCGGACGGTTGCCGCCGGGGCCGCCGCCGGGACGGGGCGCCTGCGGACGGGGCATGCCACCCGGAGTGGGACGGGCACCGCCCGGACCGCCCTGGGGACGCGGAGCGCCACCGGGACCGCCCTGCGGACGGGGAGCCTGGCCGGGAGCCTGCGGACGCGGACCGCCGCCCTGGGCGCCGCCGGGGCCGCCGGGCCGCGGAGCGCCGCCGGGACGGGGCGCCTGCGGGCGTCCCATGCCGGTGGAGCCGCCGGAGGTGAAGGGGTTGTTGCCCGGACGCGGACCGGCCGGACGGGCACCGCCCGGCTTGGGCGCGCCGGCGCCGCCGGGGCGCTCGGAACGCTGGCCGCCGGGACGCGGACCCTGACCGCGGTCACCACGGTCCTGACCGGGACCGCCCGGACGCTGGCCGCCGGGACGCGGCGCGGCCGGACCCGGACGGGCGCCCGGACGCGGCGCGGACGGCGCCGAGGCGGCGGCCGGAGCCGACGGGGGCGCCTGGAACTCGGGCACGCTCGGGGCCGGGGAGGCCGGAGCGGGCTTCGGCGTCGGCGGCTTGGGACCGGGCGTCGGGCGCGGACCCGGGGCCGGAGCGGCGGGCCGCTCGGCGACGGGCGGCTTCGGCGCGGCCGGGCCGGGACGAGGCGCGGCCGGACGTGCGGCCTGCGCGGGAGAGGGGGCCGCCGGACGAGCCGGGGCGGCCTTGCGCGGGGCGGGCTTACCGCCGCCGCTGCCCTGCTGGAGGGCGTCTGTCAGCTTGCGTACAACGGGCGCCTCGATCGTCGAGGACGCCGAACGGACGAATTCACCGAGCTCTTGGAGCTTGGCCATGACGACCTTGCTCTCAACCCCGAACTCCTTGGCGAGTTCGTATACCCGGACCTTAGCCACTTCGCTCCTTTTTAGGTCCGGGTGCGTCCGGACCGTCGCTACTTCATGGGCGTACTCATCGCGTGCTCATCGAGTGCTCATCGCAATCTCGACCTACTTCCAACTCGCGGGGTACCAGGGCCGTACGGAGGGTTCCGTACGACGCGTCTTACGGTGTTGCCTGCTCGGCAACTGTCGTCTGCTCCACGTATCGGCGCAACGCCTTTGTGTCGAGCGCTCCCGGGGCACGCAGCGCCCGCGCGAACGCCCGGCGGCGTACCGCCAGGTCGAGACAGACCTGGGCGGGGTGCAGGTACGCACCCCGGCCGGGCAGCGTACCGCGAGGATCGGGAACGCATTCGTCCTCGATCGCCACGACCCGCAGCAGTTCGGTCTTGGCCGATCGCCGCCTGCACCCCACACAGGTGCGTTCAGGGCATGCGCGGGCTCGCGTCCGGCCAGACACCGTTAAGTCTACCTCCCCGCACCGACCTCACCCCTTTGGGGCAAGAATCGAACAGTTGCCGCGCATATAACTGACGTGATCCAAGCGACGTGCGGCTTGGATCTGTCCCCGGTCCCCGGGGCGAGCCCGGACCGCCCGCTCGGACGCCCCGTTCGGACGTCCGATCGGGTGATCACTCCGACGGCTGCTCGGTGTCCGGACGGATGTCGATCCGCCAGCCGGTGAGGCGGGCCGCGAGGCGGGCGTTCTGGCCCTCCTTGCCGATCGCCAGCGACAGCTGGTAGTCGGGCACCGTCACGCGCGCGGAGCGGGCCGCGAGGTCCACCACCTCGACCTTGGAGACCCGGGCCGGGGAGAGCGCGTTCGCCACCATCTCGGCCGGGTCGTCCGACCAGTCGACGATGTCGATCTTCTCGCCGTTCAGCTCGCCCATGACGTTGCGCACCCGGCCGCCCATCGGGCCGATGCAGGCACCCTTGGCGTTCAGGCCGCTGCGGGTGGAACGGACGGCGATCTTCGTGCGGTGACCGGCCTCACGGGCGATGGCGGCGATCTCGACGGACCCGTCGGCGATCTCCGGCACCTCCAGTGCGAACAGCTTCTTCACCAGGCTGGGGTGGGTGCGGGAGAGCGTCACGGAGGGGCCGCGCACGCCCTTGGCCACCCGGACGACGTACGAGCGGAGCCGCATGCCGTGCTGGTACGTCTCGCCCGGGACCTGTTCCTGCACGGGCAGGATGGCCTCCAGCTTGCCGATGTCGACGAGGACGTTCTTCGGGTCACGGCCCTGCTGGACCACACCGGTGACGATGTCGCCCTCGCGCCCCGCGTACTCGCCGAGCGTCGCGTCGTCCTCCGCGTCCCGCAGGCGCTGCAGGATCACCTGTTTGGCGGTGGTGGCGGCGATGCGCCCGAAGTCCGACGGGGTGTCGTCGAACGCGCGCGCCTCCTGCCCCTCCTCCAGGTCCTCGGGGTCCTCCTTCGCCCACACGGTCACATGGCCGGTCTCCCGGTTGAGCTCCACGCGCGCGTGCCGGCGGCTTCCCTCGGTGCGGTGGTAGGCGATGAGGAGGGCCGCCTCGATCGCCTCGACGAGCAGGTCGAAGGAGATCTCCTTCTCCCGTACCAAGCCCCGCAGGGCGCTCATGTCGATGTCCACGGCTACGCCTCCTCCTCTTGCGTCATGTCCTTCTTGTCCTTGCGGTTGAACTCGACCTGGACACGGGCACGGTCGATCTGGTCGAAGGAGAGCCGGCGGGTGGTGGCCTTGCGGCCCTTCACACCGGGCACTTCGAGATCGAGGCCGTCGTCGTCCACGGTCAGGATCCTGGCGATCAGTTCCCCGTCCTCGCGGAGCGCGAACTTCACCAGGCGGTCCACGGCACGGCGGTAGTGCCGGTGCTCGGTGAGGGCGCGCTCGGCGCCCGGCGTCCCGACCTCCAGGGTGTACTCCGACTGGCCCATCGCGTCCGTCTCGTCCAGCTTGGCCGAGAGCGCGCGGCTGACGTCGGCGACCGCGTCCAGATCCGCGCCCTCGTCCGAGTCGACCACCACGCGCAGCACCCGCCTGCGTCCGACCGAGTCCACTGCGATCTCTTCGAGATCGAGGCCCTGGGAGCGTACGAGCGGTTCCAGCAGTTCTCGCAGCCTCTCGCTCTGGGTCGTGCTCATCCGGGTGACTCCTCGGCCGCGTGTGCTGTTGTGGGTAGGGCGCGTGTCAGGTCAAAGGGTAGCCGCTCCGCTGGGGTGTTGCCGTCCGCCTCCGGGCGCGGACGGCGGTCGCGGGACGACGGGCACGGCCGGTGCGCGGTTCCCCGCGCCGCTTCGGGGCGCGGTGGTGGCGCCCTTGGATCACCTGCGCGGGTACGGTGATCGCACCGCTTCTTTGTTCGTACGACCTCCCTAGGACGTCTGCTGTGTCGTTCAGCCTGCCGGCGCGTGCCCTGTCGGGGCCGCGCAGAAGGAGTTTGCTCGTCGGGGCCGCCGGCGCGGGCCTGCTCGCGGGGTGTTCGTCCGGGGGCGGGGGTCCGGACGTCGCCGGGGGCGGTCCGTCGGCCGTGGAGCGGGCACGCGCGCGTGCCGCCCGGGACAGTGAGGCGCTCGTCGAGCGGTACGACGCCGTCCTCGCCGGGCATCCAGGGCTGGCCGGGCTGCTCACCCCGCTGCGGGCGGAGGTCGTCCGGCACGCCGAGGCGTTCGGGGGCGGGAAGACGGCGCGCGCCGGGAAGAAGGGCGCGAACAGGGCCTCCGCGTCACCGTCCGTCTCCCGCTCCGGCTCGCCCTCCGCGTCGCCGTCCCCCTCCCCCGTGCCGGACAGCCCCGGGGCCGCCCTCGCCGAGCTGGCCGCCGCCGAGCGGAAGCTCGCCGACCGGCGGGCCAGGGCGCTGCTGGAGGTGCCGGGCGAGGTGGCGCGGCTGATGGCCTCGGTGGCGGCGGCGGGGGCCGGGCACGCGTACATGCTGACGGAGGGCGCGAAGTGAGCAGCGGGGAACTGAAGGCGGTCCAGGCGGCGCTCGCGGCCGAGCACGCCGCCGTCTACGGCTACGGCGTCGTCGGCGGGAAGATCGGCCAGGCACGGCAGAGCGAGGCGCGCACGGCGTACGACGCGCACCGGGCCCGCCGGGACCGGCTCGTCCGGGCCGTACGGGACCTGGGCGGCGAGCCCGCCGCCGCGGCGGCCGGATACGCGCTGCCCTTCCAGGTGACCGATGTCGGCTCCGCGGAACGGCTGGCCGCCGAGCTGGAGGAGCGGGTGGCCGGCGTGTACTCCGACCTCGTCCGGGCATCCGAGGGCGAGCGGCGAGGCGCCGCGGCCGAGGCGCTGCGGGAAGCGGCGGTGCGGGCGGTGCGGTGGCGGGGCGGAAGCGTAGCCTTCCCTGGTCTCGCCGAGCGGACGGCCGCCGCCGGACCGTCGGCGACACCGCACAGCTGATCACGGCCGGGAAGGGAACGACTCGCACATGGCGCGCAGGGTTTTCGAGGACTTCGAACCGCCGCAGCGGCTTGTGCGGGCGCTGGCCGAGACCCGGCGGCCGGACGGCGGTGACGGCATCGGCACATGGCTGGAAACGCTCCCCGAACTGCTGCAACAGGCCGTCGATCTACGCGAGTTGACGGTCGAGCGGGTGCAGGCGCCCGGCGGGCGCAGCAGTCTGGTGCTCCTCGTACGGCTGATCGACGGCACTCCCGCCGTGCTCAAGGTGGCGCCCGAGCGGGCCCGGCCGGAGAGCGAGCGGGCGGCCCTCGCGCACTGGGACGGGCGGGGGGCGGTGCGGTTGCTCGACCCCGGGGCCGGGCACGGCGTGCTGTTGCTGGAGCGGTTGCGGCCCGATCTGTCGGTGCGGTCGCTGCCCGAGGCGAAGGCACTGCTGGAGGCCGCGGCGACCTTGCGGCGGCTGTGGGTCGAGCCGCCCGGGGCGCACGTCTTCGAGACCGTGGCCGGGCGGACCGAGCGGCAGGCCGAACTGATGCGCTCCGGCTCCGCCGGTGAGGGGGAGACCGGGGCTCTCGTCGACGCCGCTCTCGCCGTGCGGGAGGAACTGCTCGCGGACGCGCCCGAGGAGCGGTTGCTGCACGGGACGTTCCGGCAGAGCAAGGTACTGGCCGGGGAGCGGTTGCCGTGGCTGGCGGTGGGGCCGGACCCGGTGGTGGGTGAGTGCGCGTTCGACCTGGCCCGGCTGGTGCGCGACCGGGTGGAGGATCTGATCGCCTCGCCGTCGGGGGCGGCGATCACCCGGCGGCGGATCAGGAAACTGGCCGAGTCGCTGGATGTGGACCAGGAGCGGCTGCGGGGGTGGACGCTGTTCCGGGCCGTGGAGTCGGGGGTGCGAGCACTGCGCGTCGGACGGCCGAGGGACGCGGAACTGCTGCTCGAATTCGCCGGCTGGCTCTGACCGGTCGGGACGACGCGCGACCCCGACCGCTCCCCGCCGCGGTGGCGTTCGGTCACGCCCTGCGGTCGAGGAACGGTCGGATGCGGCTCGGGTACGGGTCGTACGTTCAGGCGGTCAGGCGGTCAGGCGGTCAGGCGGTCAGACGGTCAGACGCGCGATCGCCTCGTCGACCGTCAGCTCCTCGCGCTCACCGGTACGGCGGTCCTTCAGCTCCAGGACGCCCTCGGCGGAGCGGCGGCCGGCGACCAGGATCTTCGGTACGCCGATCAGCTCGGAGTCGGTGAACTTCACGCCCGGGGAGACCCCGGCACGGTCGTCGACCAGCACGCGGAGACCGGCGGCCCGCAGCTTCTCGGAGACGTCGAGGGCCAGTTCGGTCTGCAGGGCCTTGCCGGCGGCGACGACGTGCACGTCGGCCGGGGCGACCTCGGCGGGCCAGCACAGGCCCTTGTCGTCGGCGCTCTGCTCGGCGAGGGCGGCGACCGCGCGGGAGACGCCGATGCCGTAGGAGCCCATGGTGACGCGGACCGGCTTGCCGTGCTGTCCGAGGACGTCGAGCTTGAGGGCGTCGGCGTACTTGCGGCCGAGCTGGAAGATATGGCCGATCTCGATGGCGCGGTCCAGCTTGAGTCCGGTGCCGCAGTTCGGGCAGGGGTCGCCCTCCTGGACGACCACGACGTCGACGTAACTGCCGACCTCGAAGTCACGGCCCGCGACGACGTTCTTCGCGTGGGTGCCCGGCTTGTTGGCGCCGGTGATCCAGGCGGTGCCCGGGGCGACGCGCGGGTCGGCGACGTAGGTGACCTTCTCGCCGAGGCCCTGCGGGCCGACATAGCCGCGGACCAGGTCGGGGCGGCCCGCGAAGTCCGCCTCGGTGACCATCTCGACGACAGCAGGGGCGAAGTGCGCCTCGACCTTGCCCATGTCGACCTCGCGGTCGCCGGGGACACCGACGGCGACGATCTCGCCGTCGACCTTGACGAGGAGGTTCTTCAGGGTGGCGGAGGCCTCGACGCCGAGGTACGCGGCGAGGGTCTCGATCGTCGGGGTGTCCGGGGTCGGGATCTCTTCGAGGGCGGGCACGTCGCCCGCGTCCACCGGCTTCAGCTCGAACGTGATCGCCTCGGTGTTCGCCGCGAAGTCGCAGGCGGGGCAGTCCGCGAAGGTGTCCTCGCCGGCGCCCGCCGGGGCGAGGAACTCCTCCGACTTGGAGCCGCCCATCGCGCCCGCCGTGGCGGCGCAGATGCGGTAGTCGAGGCCCAGGCGCTCGAACACCTTCTGGTACGCCTCGCGGTGCAGGGCGTATGACTGGGCGAGGCCCTCGTCCTCGGTGTCGAAGGAGTACGAGTCCTTCATCAGGAACTCGCGGCCGCGCAGGATGCCGGCACGGGGGCGGGCCTCGTCCCGGAACTTCGTCTGGATCTGGTAGAGGATCACCGGCAGGTCCTTGTAGGAGGACGCCTGGTCCTTCACGATCAGCGTGAAGATCTCCTCGTGGGTGGGGCCGAGGAGGTAGTCGCCGCCCTTGCGGTCCTTCAGCCGGAACAGCTCGGGGCCGTACTCGTCCCAGCGCCCGGTCGCCTCGTACGGTTCCTTGGGCAGCAGGGCGGGGAGCAGCACCTCCTGGGCGCCGATCGCGTCCATCTCCTCGCGGACGATGCGCTCCACGTTGGCGAGGACCTTCTTGCCGAGCGGCAGCCAGGTCCACACACCGGCCGCGGTGCGGCGGACGTACCCGGCGCGGACGAGGAGCTTGTGGCTGAGCACCTCGGCGTCCGCCGGGTCGTCGCGCAGCGTCTTCGCCATCAACTGGGACATGCGCTGGACCGGTGGGTTCGCCATGATTCTCGTACTCCTGCTGCGGATCGGGTGATGGCAGGAGGTTAGCGGGGGTACACGGGCCCGTGGAAATCCGGCGGCGGGGGCGGGGTGCTACCTGCGGCGCAGGGGCAGGGGGGCGCCCATCACCGCGTACGGTCTGGGGGCGCTGGGGAAGACGACCCGGCGGGCGAGGTCCGTGTAGCCGAGGGAGTGGTACAGGCCGCGGGCGGGGCTGTCGACGTCGATCGCGGAGAGGATCGAGCGGGGCTCGGCCGCGCTGTCGGTGATCGTGGTGATGAGGGCTCGGCCGACGCCGTGGTTCTGGTGGCGGGGGTGGACGTGCAGTTCGGTGATCACGAAGGAGTCGTCGAGCCAGTGCTCGTGGTGCAGGGCGCGGAGGTAGGGCTCGACGACGGTGGACCACCAGTGGGAGCGGTCGTTGGGCATGCCGTAGACGAAACCGACGAGCCGTCCGGCGATGGTGGCGCCGAGTGCCCTCGCCCCCGGGTAGGTCATGTGGCGCAGGACGATCTGGCGGCGGACCGCGACCTCGTCGGGGCCGAGTCCGAACGCGATCGCTTGGACTGCCAGTGCCTCGTCTACGTGGGCGGACAGGTCCAGGGGGCCGATGACGAGGCTCATGTTGCGGATGCTACAGGGGCGTTCGTACCGGCTGCGGGGTGCGGGCTGGATGTGGCTGGTCACGCAGTTCCCCGCGCCCCTTGAGGGGGCGCGTCCCCTGCTCGGCGCTCAGGAGTCGGGCTTTCCGCAGCCAGAACCCTCAGAACAGCACGCTCATGAAGGCGCCCACCTCTTGGAAGCCCACCCGCTGGTAGGTGCGCCGCGCTGCGGTATTGAAGTCGTTGACGTAGAGGCTGACCACGGGGGCGACGTCGGCCAGGGCATAGCGGAGGACGGCCGCCATGCCGGGGGCGGCCAAGCCCTGGCCCCGGAACTCGGGGGCCACCCAGACGCCCTGGATCTGGCAGGCCCGAGGGGTCGCCGCGCCGATCTCGGCCTTGAACAGGACACGGCCGTCCGGGGCGAGGCGGGCGAAGGAGCGGCCGGAGCCCACGAGTTCGGCGACCCGGGCCTGGTAGAGCAGTCCGCCGTCGCCGGCCAACGGGGAGACGCCGACCTCCTCGGTGAACATCGCCACGCACGCCGGCATGATCGTGTCCATCTCGTCCTTGCGGATGCGGCGGACGTACGGGTCGGGGACGACGTCGGCGGGGTCGGGGAGCCGGTCGGTGACCATGAGGGGCTGGCGGGAGCGGACCTCGCGGGCCGGGCCCCAGCTGGGTTCGAGGAGGCGCCAGAGCTGGGCGGTGGGTTCGGCGGGGCCGACGACCGAGGAGCAGCGGCGGCCGGCCCGGCGGGCGCGGTCGGCGAAGGCGCGCACGGCGCGGGGGGTGGCGCAGATGGGGACGAGGTTGGCGCCGGCATAGCAGAGGGAGGTCAGGGCACCGTCCTCGTACCAGCCCCACATCTCGCCGCCGAGCCGCCACGGGTCCAGCCCGGCAACCTGGACGCGGGAGGTCACGAAGGCGTTCGCGACGGGATCTCGGTCCAGGACGGCGAGTGCGGCGTCCAGGTCACTCGGTTCGAGGACCCTGGTGGTGGTCTGGGTCAACACGTGCGGGGGCCTCACCCTGGGGTCTGCGCTGGTCTTGGCACGATACCCTGCCGGGCTGTGCGGGGGCGCCTCAGAGCTCGGGGGCCACTGTGCGTTGGCGGGTGCGTCGTGGGCTTGTCGCGCCCACGCGGCGGAGCCGCATGTGGGATACAGCCCCGCGCCCCTGGAGGGACGGCCTGCGGCCTGCCCTCCAGAAGCAGCGGCCTCAGCCCGCTACCGCCACCGTCGGCTCGCCCGAGGTGATGCCGTCCGCCTCCATCTGTTCGGCGATCTTCATCGCTTCCTCGATGAGGGTCTCGACGATCTTGGATTCGGGGACGGTCTTGATGACCTCGCCCTTGACGAAGATCTGGCCCTTACCGTTGCCGGAGGCGACGCCGAGGTCGGCCTCGCGGGCCTCGCCGGGGCCGTTGACGACGCAGCCCATGACGGCGACGCGGAGGGGGACCTCCATGCCGGTGAGGCCGGCGGTGACTTCCTCGGCGAGCTTGTAGACGTCCACCTGGGCGCGGCCGCAGGAGGGGCAGGAGACGATCTCGAGGCGGCGCGGCTTCAGGTTCAGCGACTCCAGGATCTGGTTGCCGACCTTGATCTCCTCGACCGGCGGGGCCGAGAGGGAGACGCGGATGGTGTCGCCGATGCCCTCGGAGAGCAGCGCGCCGAAGGCGACGGCCGACTTGATGGTGCCCTGGAAGGCGGGGCCGGCCTCCGTGACGCCGAGGTGGAGGGGGTAGTCGCACTGGGCGGCGAGCTGGCGGTAGGCGTTGACCATGACGACCGGGTCGTTGTGCTTGACCGAGATCTTGATGTCCCGGAAGCCGTGCTCCTCGAAGAGGGACGCCTCCCACAGGGCGGACTCGACCAGCGCCTCGGGGGTGGCCTTGCCGTACTTCTGGAGCAGGCGGCGGTCCAGGGAGCCGGCGTTGACGCCGATGCGGATCGGGGTGCCGTGGTCGTTCGCCGCCTGGGCGATCTCCTTGACCTTGTCGTCGAACTGCTTGATGTTGCCCGGGTTGACGCGCACGGCGGCGCAGCCGGCCTCGATCGCGGCGAAGACGTACTTCGGCTGGAAGTGGATGTCGGCGATGACCGGGATCTGTGACTTCCTGGCGATCACCGGGAGGGCGTCGGCGTCGTCCTGGGTGGGGCAGGCGACCCGGACGATCTGGCAGCCGGACGCCGTCAGCTCGGCGATCTGCTGCAGCGTGGCGCCGATGTCCGACGTACGGGTGGTGGTCATCGACTGGACCGAGACCGGGGCGTCCCCGCCGACCGCGACGGAGCCGACCTGGATCTGCCGGCTCTTGCGGCGCTCGGCGAGCTTGGTCGGAACGGACGGCATGCCGAGAGAAATCGCAGTAGTCATCTGCTGTGCAACCCCAAGTTGTGGATCAGGATCGGGTCCCGGTACGCGCGGGCTCCAGGCTTCGAGATTACGGCACGGGCAGGCACCCGAGCACGCCCCCACCTCGAACCCACTCGGCGGGGACCCCCATCGTGCGTGAACCCACCCGTTGGGGATGCTCGCCGTGGTGTTCGGTGCAGGTGACCGGTTCGTACGCGAACGACGGCGGCCGGGCCCGCTCGGTGAGTGGGCCCGGCCGCCGTGAACCGCGGGTGACTACGAGATGCGCACCGGGTTCACGAGGTCCGCGATCAGCACCAGGAGCGTGAAGCAGACGAAGATGCCGGCGACCACGTACGCGACGGGCATCAGCTTGGCCACGTCGAAGGGGCCGGGGTCGGGCCGGCGCAGCACCTTGGCCGCGTTCCGGCGCAGCGACTCCCACAGGGCGCCCGCGATGTGCCCGCCGTCGAGCGGGAGCAGCGGAAGCATGTTGAACAGGAACAGGGAGAGGTTGAAGCCGGCCAGCAGGATCAGGAAGCTGGCGAGCTGCTGGGTGGCGGGGATGTCCATGGTGAAGATCTCGCCGCCGACGCGGGCCGCGCCGACCACGCCCATGGGCGAGTCGGCCTCGCGCTCGCCGTCGCCGAAGGTGGCGTCCCACAGGGCGGGGACCTTGGCGGGCAGGGAGAGCAGGGACTCGACGCCGTTCTCCATCATGTCGCCCATGCGGTCCACGGACTGGCCGAAGGTGAGCGGGAGGATGTCGGAGGCGGGGGTGAAGCCGAGCCAGCCGGCGTACACGTACTTGTCCTTGACGTAGCCACCCTGGCCGTCGGTCTGGCTGACCTGGTTCTTGATGAGGGTGGGGGTCAGGTCGACCTTCTCGCCCTTGCGGTCCACGGTGAGGGTGACCTGCTTGCCGGGGTTGTCGCGGATGTCGGCCTGCAGGGCGGACCAGTTCTCGACGGGGGTGCCGTCGAACGCGACGATCTTGTCGCCGGGCTTCAGGCCGGCCGCCTTGGCGGGGGCCTCCTTGTCACTGTCCTTGCACTTCGAGCGGTTCTCACTGGCGGAGATGACGCAGTCCGAGACCTTGCTGACCGTGGTCGTCGAGGTCTGGGTGCCGAAGGTCATCATCACGCCGAGGAAGATCACGAAGGCCAGGATCAGGTTCATGAAGGGCCCGGCGAACATCACGATCACGCGCTTCCACGGCTTGCGCGTGTAGAACAGCCGCTTCTCGTCGCCGGGCTGGAGCTCCTCGAAGGAGGCCGCGCGGGCGTCCTCGATCATCACGCGCCACGGGGAGGTCGAGCGGCTCTCGATCCGGCCGTCCTCGCCGGGCGGGATCATGCCGATCATGCGGATGTAGCCGCCGAGCGGGATCGCCTTGACGCCGTACTCGGTCTCACCCTTCTTCTTCGACCAGAGGGTCGGGCCGAAGCCCACCATGAACTGGGGCACGCGGACGCCGAAGAGTTTGGCGGTCGAGAAGTGGCCCAGCTCGTGCCACGCGATCGAGAACGCCAGGCCGATCACGAAGACCACTATGCCGAGGATGAACATCAGGGTCGTCATGCACGGGCCTCCGCGGTCGTCCGCTCGGTGGGTTTGCCGGTCGAGGTGGTCAGTTCACGGGCCCTGGCACGTGCCCAGGTCTCCGCTTCGAGGACGTCCGCCACCGTCAGGGAAGTTCCCGCGGCTGGGGTGCCGTGCTCCTCGACCACCCGTGTGACGGTCTCCATGATCGCGTCGAACCGGAGGCCCCCGTACAGGAACGCGTCGACGCACTCCTCGTTCGCCGCATTGAACACCGCCGGAGCGGTGCCCGCGAGCTGTCCCACGTGCCGGGCGAGCCCGACCGACGGGAACGCGTCGCCGTCGAGGGGGAAGAACTCCCAGCTGGACGCCTTGGTCCAGTCGAAGGCGGGCGCGGCGTCCGGGACGCGCTGCGGCCAGCCGAGGCCGATGGCGATGGGCCCGCGCATGTCGGGGGGCGTCGCCTGGGCCATCGTCGATCCGTCCGTGAACTCAACCATCGAGTGGACATACGACTGGGGGTGCACGACGACCTCAATGCGGTCGAAGGGAATGTCGTAGAGCAGGTGCGCCTCGATGACCTCCAGGCCCTTGTTGACCAGGGTCGCGGAGTTCACGGTGATCACCGGGCCCATGGCCCAGGTGGGGTGCGCGAGAGCGTCGGCGGGCGTCACGTCCGCCAGTTCCGCCTTCGTACGGCCGCGGAACGGGCCGCCGGAGGCGGTGACGACGAGCTTGCGCACGTCGGCCCGGGTGCCGGAGGCGAGGGCCTGGAAGAGGGCGGCGTGCTCGGAGTCGACCGGGATGATCTGGCCGGGCTTCGCCAGCGCCTTGACCAGCGGGCCGCCGACGATGAGCGACTCCTTGTTGGCGAGCGCGAGGGTGCGGCCCGCCTCCAGGGCGGCGAGGGTCGGGGCGAGGCCGATGGAACCGGTGATGCCGTTCAGGACGGTGTGGCAGTCGGAGGCGGCCAGGGCGGTGGCCGCCTCCGGGCCGGCCAGGATCTCGGGGAGGGTCTCCCCGGCACCGTACGTGCCGGTCAGGGCCTCGCGCAGGGCCGGTACGACGTCCTCGCGGGCGACGGCGACGGTCCGCACGCGCAGCCGGTGCGCCTGCTCGGCCAGGAGCTGCACCCGCCCTCCGGCGGCGGAGAGCCCGGTGACGCGAAAGCGGTCCGGGTTGCGCAGGACGAGGTCGATGGCCTGGGTGCCGATCGAGCCGGTCGATCCGAGGATCACTACGTCCCGTGCGCCGTCGACCGGGTCGAAGACGAGATGCGGATCGGCGAGAGGGGCTGGACTGTCGCTCATCCCCCCATTGTGGCCGCATCCGGTGTCCGGCTGGACCGCACGCCCCCTGGTTGACCCACTTCGTGCCGTGTGCGGTCGTCGAGGGCATTTCTCCGTTTGTGAAGCACGCGTGAAGGCGGGGGTGATATGACTTCTCCCCTGCTGATCCGATTGTCGTATCAGCCGATCATGAATGAGGATCCTGGGGGGATTCATGCGCAAGCGCATACGCGCCGCCGTGCCCGCGCTCGCCGGAGCGGTGGCCCTGACCGGCACCCTGCTGAGCAGCCCGGCCGAGGCCGCGGGGGGTGTGGTCATCTACCGCGTGTACTTCGACAGTCCCGGCAAGGACACGCGGTCCACCACGAGCCTCAATGCCGAGTGGGTGCAGATCAAGAACACCAGCTCGTCGGCGATCTCGCTGAAGGGCTGGGTGCTGAAGGACCTGGACAACCACAGGTACACGTTCCCGGACGTCAGGATCGGGGCGAAGAAGTACATCAAGGTCCGTACGGGGTCGGGCACCGACACGACCGCGACGAAGTACCAGAACCGCAAGGCGTACGTCTGGAACAACACCAGCGACACCGCGAAGCTGACGAAGGCGAACGGGACGAAGGTGGACTCCTGTTCCTGGACCACTCGGGACGCCGGCGACAAGTACTGCTAGCCGGGGCCGCCTTCCGGGGTGCCGCGCCCGGTCATCGGGCGGGTGCGGCGCCGTGGGGGCCGGTCGCGCGGTTCCCCGCGCCCCTGGAGAACCGGGGGCGCGGGGGGGGGGAGGCGTCACGTCACTGGATGCGACGGTGGACGTTCTCCTTCTCGCTCGGGCCCGGGGTCGCGTCCGCGATCCAGGGGCCCTCGCCGGACGGGTCGATCACGCCCTGCTCCAGCCACTCGTAGGCGCCGCCGAGGACGCCCTTGACCACCTTGCGGTCGAGGTCGTCGGTGTTGTTCCAGAGGCGGCCGAAGAGTTCCTCGACGCGGATGCGGGACTGGCGGCAGAAGACGTCGGCGAGCTGGTACGCCTCGCGGCCGTGATCGCCCTGGCTGCGGAGCAGTTCGGCGCGGACGACGGCCGCGCTCATGGCGAAGAGTTCGGCGCCGATGTCGACGACACGGCCCAGGAAGCCCTGCTTGGTCTCCATCCGGCCCTGCCAGCGGGACATGGCGTAGAAGGTGGAGCGGGCCAGCTTGCGGGCGTTGCGCTCGACGTAGCGCAGGTGGGTGGCCAGGTCCGGGTGACCGGCCGGGTGGAAGTCGCCGTACGTGCGCGGGAGTTGACCCGGCCCCGCGACCAGCTTGGGCAGCCACTTGGCGTAGAAGACGCCCGCGTTCGCGCCTGCCCTCGCCTTGTCGGAGAGGGACTTCTCCGGGTCGATCAGGTCGCCCGCCACGGTCAGATGGGCATCGACGGCCTCGCGGGCGATCAGCAGGTGCATGATCTCCGTGGAGCCCTCGAAGATCCTGTTGATGCGCAGGTCGCGCAGCATCTGCTCGGCGGGGACGGCCCGTTCGCCGCGCGCCCGCAGCGAGTCCGCCGTCTCGAAGCCGCGGCCGCCGCGGATCTGGACCAGCTCGTCGGCGATGCGCCAGCCCATCTCGGAGGCGAACAGCTTCGCCAGGGCCCCTTCGATGCGGATGTCGTTGCGGTCCTCGTCGGCCATCTGCGACGACAGGTCGAGCACCGCTTCGAGGGCGAAGGTGGTGGCCGCGATGAAGGAGATCTTCTGGCCCACCGCCTCGTGGTTAGCGACCGGCTTGCCCCACTGCTCACGTGCCGCCGACCACTCACGGGCGATCTTCAGACACCACTTGCCGGCGGCCACGCAGGACGCCGGAAGCGAGAGGCGGCCGGTGTTGAGGGTGGTGAGCGCGATCTTCAGGCCCGCACCCTCGGGGCCGATGCGGTTCGCGGCGGGGACGCGGACCTGGTGGAGGCGGGTGACGCCGTTCTCGATGCCGCGCAGGCCCATGAAGGCGTTGCGGTTCTCCACGGTGACACCGGGCGCGTCGGTCTCCACGACGAAGGCGGTGATGCCGCCCTTGTGCCCCTCGGACTTCGGCACCCGTGCCATGACGACGAGGAGGTCGGCGACCACGCCGTTCGTCGTCCACAGCTTCACGCCGTCGAGGAGGTAGTCGTCCCCGTCGGGCACCGCGGTGGTGGCGAGGCGGGCGGGGTCGGAGCCGACGTCGGGCTCGGTGAGGAGGAAGGCGCTGATGTCCGTGCGGGCGCAGCGCGGCAGGAACTTCTCCTTCTGCTCGGGGGTGCCGAACAGTTTCAGCGGCTGCGGTACGCCGATCGACTGATGCGCCGAGAGCAGGACGCCGATGGCGGGGCTGGCGGAGCCGACCAGGGCCAGCGCCTTGTTGTAGTACACCTGGGTGAGGCCGAGACCACCGTACTTGGGGTCGATCTTCATGCCGAGGGCGCCGAGTTCCTTGAGGCCGTCGATCACCTCGTCGGGGATCCGGGCCTCGCGCTCGATCAGGGCGCCGTCGACCTTCGTCTCGCAGAAGGCGCGGAGCTTGGTCAGGAACTGCTCGCCGCGCCGGACGGCCTCGTCCGTGGGCAGCGGGTGGGGGTGGATGAGGTCGAGGCGGAACCGGCCGAGGAACAGTTCCTTGGCGAAGCTGGGCTTGCGCCAGGCCTGCTCCCGGGCGGCCTCCGCCACCTGGCGGGCCTCACGTTCTGTGACAACGGGCTTCTTGAGGGGTGGGGCGGACATGAGGCTCACCTCGCCGCGAATCGGGATCTCGTACCGGATGGGTACCTGAATGGTTACCGATGGGTGCTACTCGATCGTTGGTACCCGATTCGGGGTGGCCCCGCCACCCCTCGCGTGCGCGGTTCGAGTGCGCGGCGGGCCGCTTCGGCCGGGACGCGCGCCCCTCGCGGCCGTCGCCGCCCGATGTCGGGCGCGGCAGGCCGTGGTCGACCGACCGGGCCGGTGCCGGCCGTGGTCGGGCGGCTGTCCTCAGCCGCCGTCCGTCGCCGACCGGCTGTCCCCGGCCGCGGTTCCGGCTCCAGTCGCGGTCCCCCGTGGTCAGCCGCGGTCCCCTCCGGTCCGCTGTCGCCACCGGCGCGCCGCCCTCCGTGCGCAGTGAAGGCGTCGGAGGTCGGCCGGTTCTAGACTGTGGCCGACAAGAGCGCCCCACCGGGGCGCGGGGAGCCGCGCGAGAAGCCCCACGGACCCGCGGCCGCACCCCACACACCCCCCACCACGCCCCGCGCGCCGGGCTCATCATCGAAGCGCTTCGATAACCTATGGACACTCATCCAGCGCCGGACTACTGTCGAGCCACCCTCACTCGCCTTGGTTCAGCAACAGTGCGCTGTCGAAGCGCTTAAACACGCTTGGAGAGCTGGATGGTCACCCTCGCCGAGGTCGCCCAGCACGCCGGAGTCTCGGCGAGCACGGTGAGCTATGTCCTCAGCGGCAAGCGGTCCATCTCCGCGGGCACCCGGCAGCGGGTGGAGCGGAGCATCCAGGAGCTCGGCTACCACCCGAACGCGGGAGCCCGGGCCCTGGCGAGCAGCAGGTCGAACATCGTCGCCCTGATGGTCCCGCTGCGCACCGACATGTACGTCCCGGTGATGATGGAGATCGCCATCGCCGTGGCCACCACGGCCCGCGCGTACGGGTACGACGTGCTGCTGCTCACCGGCGAGGAGGGCCCGGACGCGGTGCGCCGTGTCACCGGCAGCGGACTCGCCGACGCGATGATCCTGATGGACGTGGAGCTGGACGACGAGCGGCTGCCGCTGCTGCGCGGCACCGACCAGCCGTCGGTGCTCATCGGACTGCCGGCCGACACCAGTGGCCTGACCTGCGTCGACCTCGACTTCGGAGCCACGGGGGCGCTGTGCGTGGAGCATCTGGCGATGCTCGGCCACCGTGACATCGCGGTCGTCGGCGAGGCACCCGCGGTGTACGAACGGCACACCGGTTTCGCCGAGCGCACCCTCGACGGACTCCGCGGCCGGGCACGGGAGTTGGGGCTGCGCGTGCTGCACCGTCCCTGTGAGGGCGGCTACGACGCGATGGCCGCGACCCTGGCCCGGATCTTCGACGAACGGCCGGGCACGACGGGGATCGTCGTGCAGAACGAGTCCGCGGTGGAGCCGCTGCTCGCGCTGCTGCGGCAGCAGGGGCGCGCGGTCCCCGAGGACGTCTCGGTGATCGCGATCTGCCCGGACCAGGTCGCCGTGCAGGCCTCGGTACGGCTGACCTCCGTCGCCATCCCCGCCCAGGAGATGGGCCGTCGGGCGGTCGAGCAGCTGATCGCCAAGCTGGAGGGCCGGGACGCCGACGAAGTGGTGCTCCTCGCCCCCGAGTTGACGGTCCGCGCGAGCACGGGACCCCTGTCCACGACCGGCTGAGGCGATCGGCCCGGCCGCACCCGCCCCCGACGGTCGCCCTCTCCTTCCGTCCCTCTCCCACTCTTCCCTTCGCGCACCGATCGCCCTGTCGTACGCAAGCCGCCGTACGGCCCCTTCTCCTCCCCACCGCCCGCGCCCGCCGGAGCCGAGCCGGGTGTGCCGTCACTCCTCCCTTCCAGGAGATCCCGTGAATCTGTCTGCCGAGAACCAGACCCCGACGGGCGCGGTCAGCCTCGCCCAGTCCTCCCCCACCGTCGGCACGTTCCGTGAGCGGGACGGCGCCCTGGAGTGGAGCGGACGCCAGGAGACCCTGCGGATCGAACCCTGGGGCCCGGACGCGGTCCGGGTCCGCGCCCGCCTCGGCGGCCCGGTCCTCGACGGGCTGCCGGGCGCCCTGCTCGACGAGGCGGAGAGCACCGAGAGCAGCGTCAAGATCGAGGACGGGCTGGGGCGGCTGACCGTCGGCGCGCTCACCGTCGAGGTCGACGCCGAGGGCCTGGTCCGGTACACGCGCACTGCCGACGGCACCGAACTGCTGTCGGAGGCGCGCGCCCACTTCTGGTGGCCCGGCTCCCGCCTCTACACCGCCGTCGGCAACGGCCACCACCGCCTGGAGCAGCGCTTCGCCGCGTACGACGACGAGAAGCTCTACGGCCTCGGGCAGCACCAGCACGGGCGGCTCGACCAGAAGGGGCTGGTGCTCGACCTGGTGCAGCGCAACGCGGAGGTCGGCATCCCGGTGCTCACCTCCAGCCGCGGCTACACCCTGCTGTGGAACAACCCGGCGATCGGCCGCGTCGAGCTGGCGGGCAACGGCACCCGCTGGGTCGCGGACTCCGCCCGGCAGATCGACTACTGGATCACCGCGGGCGAGCCGGCCGACGCACAGCGCCGCTACAGCGCGGCGACGGGCCGGGTGCCGATGCTGCCCGCGTGGGCGGCCGGGTTCTGGCAGTGCAAGCTGCGCTACCGCACCCAGGACGAACTCCTGTCCGTGGCAAGGGAGTACAAGCGGCGGGGTCTGCCGATCGACGTCATCGTGTGCGACTTCTTCCACTGGACGCACCTCGGCGAGTGGAAGTTCGACCCGGCCGAGTGGCCCGACCCGGCGGCGATGGTCCGGGAGCTGGAGGAGCTGGGCATCCGGCTGGTGGTGTCCGTGTGGCCGTCGGTGTCGCCGCTGAGCGAGAACCACCACCTGATGGAACAGCGCGGCTACTTCATCGGCACCCAGTACGGCCCGATGGCGCACGCCGACTGGCCGGACAAGGAGGTCGCCTCGACGGTCCAGGTCGCCTTCTACGACGCGACGAACCCGGAGGCCCGGGAGTTCGTGTGGTCGCGGGTGCGGGAGAACTACCTGGAGCCGTACGGCATCAAGGCGTTCTGGCTGGACGCCTGCGAGCCGGAGATCAAGCCGGGCTTCCAGGAGAACCTGCGCTACTGGGCGGGGCCCGGCCTGGAGGTCGGCAACAGCTACCCGGCCGAGGTCGCCCGCACCTTCTACGAGGGGCTGCGGGCGGCCGGTGAGGAGGAGATCGTCTCCCTCAACCGGTCGGCGTGGGCGGGCAGTCAGCGGTGGGGGGCCGCGCTGTGGTCCGGTGACATCGGGACCGATTTCCCGACCCTGCGGCGGCAGATCGCGGCGGGCCTCAACACCGCGCTGTCCGGCATCCCCTGGTGGAACACCGACATCGGCGGCTTCCACGGCGGCGACCCGGACGATCCGGCCTACCGCGAGGTGATGGTGCGCTGGTTCCAGTTCGGCGCCTTCTCGCCGCTGATGCGGCTGCACGGGTTCCGTGAGCCCGGGATGCCACTGGGGCCCGCCATGACCGGCGGGCCCAACGAGGTGTGGTCGTACGGGGAGGAGGCCGGGGCCGTCCTGGAGGAGTACCTGCGGCTGCGGGAGCGGCTGAAGCCGTATGTGCTGCGGGTGATGCGGGAGGCCCACGAGGAGGGACTGCCGGTGATGCGGCCGCTGTTCCTGGAGTTCCCGGACGACGAGCGGGCCTGGTCGGTGGACGACGCGTACCTGTTCGGGCGGGACGTGCTGGTCGCGCCGGTGCTGGAGGCGGGGGTGACGCGCTGGAGCACCTATCTGCCGGCGGGGGCGCGGTGGACCGACGCGTGGACCGGCGAGACGTACGAGGGAGGCCGGTCGGTGACGGTGGACGCGCCGCTGGAACGGATTCCGGTCTTCCTGCGGGACGGGGCCTCGCTGCCGATCGCCGGGTAGCTGCCCGTCGCCCGTCCGCCGGCCGGGTCTACGCTGTGGCGCCACGGCCATCCCATGATCCTCAGGGGTGCGCGCGACCTTGACTGAGTGGAGATGGCGAGGATGAACAGCCGTACGGGAGACTCCCGCGCAGTACGCGGGGGACGGCCGGGCCGGGGCGGCGGGGCCGCGCGCAGACCCGTCCACCGGACGCGGGCGACGATACGCACCACCGGCGGGTACACGGTGGTGCCGAGGGCGGCCGGGCCGTCGGGCGGGGACGTTCCCCGGGGGTTCCTGCCGGGGCCCGCGCGGCACATCGCCGTGTGGAGCGCGCTCACGTTGCTGGTGACGGGTGTCGTCTACGTGGGCGTGTGGATCTGCGTGACGTTCCAGACGGCGGTGACGCCGGTGCTGATCGCCCTGCTGGGCACGGCGCTGCTCGGCCCGTTCTACCGGCGGCTGGTCGCGATGAGGTTCAACAGGTCCCTGGCCGCCGGGCTCACCTGTGCCGCCGTGGTGGTGGTGATGGGCGGGGCCGCGTACATCGTGGTGGCCGCGCTGATCGACACCGGGGACCAGATCATCTCCTCGCTCCGGCAGGCGGCGAAGTCGCTCAGCGACGAGTTCGGGCTGGCCGGGACGTCACTGGACGACCTCGCGAAGAACGCCAAGGAGTTGCTGTCGAAGTTCGGGGGCACGGCGGCCTCCGGGGTGCTCACCGGCGTCAGCGCGGTCAGCGAGTTCCTGGCGGCGGCCGTGCTGGCGATGCTGCTGATGTTCTTCTTCCTGCGCGACTCCGACCGGGCGGTCGCGTCCCTGCACTCGCTGGCGCCGCGCGGCAGCGGCGACACCCTGGAGGTGATGGCCCGGCGCGCGTTCCGGGCGATCGAGGGCTATATGCGGGGGACGACGCTCATCGCCTTCATCGACGGTGTCTGTATCGCCGTCGGTCTGCTGATACTCCAGGTGCCGGGGGCCGTGGGCCTCGGCGCGCTCGTCTTCGTCGGCGCGTACATCCCGTATCTGGGCGCGTTCCTGTCGGGTGCGGTGGCGATCCTCGTCGCGTTCGCGGACCGGGGGCTGGTGACCGCGCTGTGGGCGGTCGCCGTCGTCTTCGCGGTGCAGCTCCTCGAAGGGAACGTGCTCCAGCCGATGATCCACAGCCGGACCGTGCAGATGCATCCGGCGGCGATCCTGCTGGCCCTCACGGCGGGCGCCTCCCTCGCCGGCATCCTCGGCATGCTGCTCGCGGTGCCGCTGACGGCGGCGGTGTCGGGTGTGCTGTCGGAGCTGCGGTCGCGGTACGGCGACGGGGCGGGCGCGACCGTACCCCCGGCGGCGCGGGAGGTCACCCGCGCGGCAGGATGATCACCGGAGGCCGCCCCACCCGGGCGGCCGCCGGGGCGCCCGCGCCCGGAACCGGGCCGCGCCCCTCCGCCCGCACCGAAGGGAAGTACCCGATGGCGTCCACTCCCCTGCCTCTCACCCTGGCCAACCTGTTACTCCGGCCCACGCTCGGCTCCCGCCACGACCCTGACCGGGTCTTCGACCGGATCGTCGCCGGCGCCGGAGGGGCGGACGGCGACGGGGAGTTCGTCGAGAACTTCCGGTTCCTGCTGCGGGAGTGGGCCAAGGACGAGGATCTCGGGCCGGTCGGCTGGCAGTCCGCGCAGGCGCACGTCCGCCGGCATCTCACCAACCGGGCCCGGATCAGGCGGCTGATCGCCGAGAACCCGGCCATCGGTCAGGAGCCCGTCGAGAAACCCGTGTTCGTGGTCGGCCTGCCGCGCACCGCGAGCACCCTCACCCACGGGGTGCTCTCCGTCTCCGACGACCACCGCTGTCCGCTGCTGTGGGAGCTGCTGGCGCCCGGCCTCGAACCGTCGCCCCGGGAACGGCAGAAGCGGATCACGACCGCGCGCCGCGTCCTGAACGGCAGCCATCTGCTGAGCCCGCGCTTCCGCGACATCCATCCCATGACCGCCGAGGGCCCCGAGGAGTGCACGTTCCTCCTGCCGCACGCGCTGGTGCCGCTCGCCCAGGCCCGCATACCCGCCTACCACGCCTGGCACTTCGAGCACGACTTCACCCCCGACTACCGCCACCTCAGGCAGGCGCTGCAGGTGCTGCAGTACGGCCGACCGCGCCGCCGCTGGATCCTGAAGTCCCCCTTCCACACCGGGAACCTGGACGCGCTGGTCAAGGTCTTCCCCGACGCCACGCTCGTGTGGACCCACCGCGACCCGGCCGCCGCCGTCGCGTCCTTCTGCAGCCTGGTCGAGGTCGGCATGGTCACCTCGCTGCGCCGGTTCGATCCGCGTGAGCTGGGCGCCACCTGGCTCGACCTGCTGAGCCGGTCGGTCCGGCGCGGCCTCGCGGCCCGGGCCGGCATCGCCCCCGGGGCGCTGGTGGACGTGCCCTACTCCTCGCTCGGCTCCGACCCGGCCGCCGGCGCCCCCAAGCTCTACGCCGCCGTCGGCGCCCGCTGGACCGAGGCCGACGCGGCCCGGCTCCCGAAGGCCGCCGCCCACGCCCGGGGCGGCCGGCCCCACCGCTACGACCTGGCCCGCTACGGGCTGACCCCGGCGGACGTCGAGTCCGCGTTCGCCGACTACAACGCGCTGCGCGCCGAGGTCGACCGGGCCTGACGGGGCCGGAACGCCACAGGCCCCGGTCACCGGCGGGCGCGCCGGTGACCGGGGCCCGGTGCGGCGGGGCAGGGCCGTGCCTG
>NZ_JBHVDD010000089.1:0-39912 GCF_042802995.1 Streptomyces sp. NPDC057438 | reverse complement strand
CGCGTCGCCCGCCCGCCCTTTGAGCTGGGCCCTCGCAGGTCCGGTCCAGCACTCGGTCCGCAGGCCGGTCCGGGAACGGCTACGAAACCACCGCCGGGTCCGCCGAATTGGCCACGCGCTCGGCGTTGCCGTCGTCGCCCATGGCGATCCCGCGCCGCTTGGACACGTACACCGCACCGACGATCACGGCGATCGAGACCACCGCGATGGCCACGCGCAGCCCGACGCTCTTGTCCTCGCCGTAGCTGAACTGGACGATTGCGGGCGCGATGAGCAGCGCGACGAGGTTCATCACCTTCAGCAGCGGGTTGATGGCCGGTCCCGCCGTGTCCTTGAACGGGTCGCCGACGGTGTCACCGATGACGGTCGCGGCATGGGCCTCGCTGCCCTTGCCACCGTGATGGCCGTCCTCGACGAGTTTCTTGGCGTTGTCCCACGCGCCACCGGAGTTGGCGAGGAACACCGCCATCAGCGTGCCCGTGCCGATCGCGCCCGCGAGATACGCGCCCAGCGCGCCGACCCCGAGCGTGAACCCGATCGCGATCGGCGCCAGGACGGCGAGCAGACCGGGCGTGGCCAGCTCCCGCAGGGCGTCCTTGGTGCAGATGTCGACGACCCGGCCGTACTGCGGCTGCTCGGTGTAGTCCATGATCCCGGGCCGCTCGCGGAACTGCCGCCGCACCTCGTAGACGACCGAACCGGCCGACCGCGCGACCGCGTTGATCGCCAGCCCCGAGAAGAGGAAGACGACCGCGGCGCCCGCGACGAGCCCGACCAGGTTGTTGGGCTGCGAGATGTCCATCATCAGGTTCATGGGCGCGCCTTCGCCGGAGACCTTCTCGCCGACGTCGTTCGCGGCCGTGAGGATCGCGTCGCGGTACGAGCCGAACAGCGCGGCGGCCGCGAGGACGGCCGTGGCGATGGCGATGCCCTTGGTGATGGCCTTGGTGGTGTTGCCGACGGCGTCCAGGTCGGTGAGCACCTGCGCGCCCGCGCCCTCGACGTCCCCGGACATCTCGGCGATGCCCTGGGCGTTGTCGGATACCGGGCCGAAGGTGTCCATGGCGACGATGACGCCGACCGTGGTCAGCAGGCCGGTGCCGGCCAGCGCCACCGCGAACAGCGCGAGCATGATCGACGTACCGCCGAGCAGGAACGCCCCGTAGACGCCGAGACCGATCAACAGCGCGGTGTAGACGGCCGATTCGAGTCCGATGGAGATACCGGCGAGGACGACGGTGGCCGCGCCGGTCAGCGAACTCTTGCCGATGTCCTTCACGGGACGCCGGGTGGTCTCGGTGAAGTAGCCGGTCAGCTGCTGGATCAGCGCGGCCAGCACGATACCGATGGCGACCGCGAGGACCGCGAGGACCCGCGGGTCGCCGTCGTGGCCGGCGATCGCCGTGTCCGTGACGCCTTCGAGGTCGGCGTACGACGACGGCAGGTAGGCGTAGACGGCAACGGCGACGAGGACCAGCGAGATCACCGCGGAGATGAAGAAGCCGCGGTTGATGGCCGACATTCCGCTGCGGTCGCTGCGGCGGGGTGCCACCGCGAAGATGCCGACCATCGCGGTGAGCACGCCGATCGCGGGCACGATCAGCGGGAACGCGAGCCCCGAGTCGCCGAACGCGGCCTTGCCGAGGATCAGCGCGGCGACCAGCGTCACGGCGTACGACTCGAAGAGGTCGGCCGCCATGCCCGCGCAGTCGCCGACGTTGTCGCCCACGTTGTCGGCGATGGTCGCGGCATTGCGCGGGTCGTCCTCCGGAATGCCCTGCTCGACCTTGCCGACCAGGTCGGCGCCTACGTCGGCGGCCTTGGTGAAGATGCCGCCTCCGACACGCATGAACATGGCGATGAGGGCGGCCCCGAGGCCGAAGCCCTCCAGCACCTTCGGCGCGTCGGCCGCGTAGACGAGGACCACGCAGGACGCGCCGAGGAGGCCGAGCCCCACCGTGAACATGCCGACGACGCCGCCGGTGCGAAATGCGATCTTCATCGCCTTGTGCGAAACGGCGGTGAGATCCTTTTCCGGCTCGCCTTCCGCCGGGGTCGCTTCCCGGGCGGCCGCGGCGACGCGCACATTGCTGCGCACGGCGAGCCACATACCGATATAGCCGGTGGCCGCCGAGAACGCCGCGCCGATCAAGAAGAAGACCGATCGTCCGGCGCGCTGATTCCAGTCGTCCGCGGGCAGCAGCATGAGCAGGAAGAACACGACGACCGCGAATACTCCGAGCGTGCGCAACTGTCGTGCCAGATAGGCGTTGGCGCCTTCCTGGATCGCCGTCGCGATCTTCTTCATGCTGTCGGTGCCCTCGCCCGCCGCGAGGACCTGGCGTACCAGGACCCCGGCGACGGCGAGCGCGGCCAGGGCGACGAAGCCGATCACCAGGACGATGATCCGGTTGTCGTCGGTCAGTACCGCGGCTGCGAAGTCCGTGGTCTGGTCAAACCTTTGAGGGGTAGAAAGCCCCGCCATTCGTCCTCCTTGACGCTTGGGCTGAGCTCAAGATGTGGACGGATTGTAGGGAGGAGATCCTGATCAAAACAGTGCGCGGCAAGCGGAATTGGCCTTCACATGCCCACCAGCAAATGATCCGCGCACAACCACGCTACTCGAAAGAAGTAACGCCTCAAAGGCATTGACGCTTGATCAATTATCGCGTGATTGATCGTGAATTCCTTCACGAATTCCGGTGTTCCGATGAACGGTGATCGGAATAAATGCCGGGAAAACGCGAAGGGCCCTGCTCAGCAGGGCCCTTCGCGGTACTACGTGAAGTTGAGAAGATCGGAGCGAGCAGGAGAACGATCAGGGCACCACGGCGACCGACGGTGTCGTCGGCCAGGTCATGCGGATCAGTCCGCCGTTCTCCCCGGCCGAGACCTCGACGTCGTCGACGAGACCGCTGATCACCGCGAGACCCATGTCGTCCTCCTCGATGTCGGCGTCCACGTCACCGCCGGCACCCGACGACCTGTCACCGGGCACCGCGTGCGGCGCCTCGTCGCCGACCTCGATGGAGAACTGCTTCTCCTCCTCGATCAGCGACACCTGCACCGGCGCCGAGATACCACTGCTCTGATGCAGTCCGACGGCACGGGTGCACGCCTCGCCGACGGCCAGCCTGACCTCGTCGAGAACGGCCTCGTCCACTCCGGCCCTGCGCGCCACCGCTGCCGCCACCAGTCGGGCGGTCCGGACGTGCTCGGGCAGCGCGCTGAAGCGGAGTTCAACGGTGGCCATGCATCCCCCTCGGAACTACGGGCGTGCGGTCGGAGGGCCGGGCCCACGGGCCCGGTCCCCCTCACTTGTCTCTTGCCGTACCGGGCGCATGGCCCGGGCGGGCACGATCAGTCGGTGGCCGCCACCGCTTCGTCGACCGAGGTGTGAATCGGGAACACCTTGGTCAGACCGGTGATGCGGAAGATCTTCAAAATCCGCTCCTGGTTGCACACCAGCCGCAGCGAGCCCTCATGGGCCCGTACGCGCTTCAGGCCGCCCACCAGCACGCCGAGCCCGGTGGAGTCGAGGAAGTCGACGCCCTCCATGTCGACGACGAGGTGGAAACTCCCGTCGTTGACCAGCTCGACCAGCTGCTCACGCAGCTTGGGCGCGGTATAAACGTCGATTTCGCCACCGACCTCGACGACCGTACGATCGCCGACAGTACGGGTCGACAGGGACAGGTCCACGGATCCTCCAGCACCTTGCTATCGAGCGTTCGCCCCTCGGGACACCTCGGCTTGAAAGCCCCCGGGACGGTTCGCCAGCCGCGATGGCATTCAATCACTTACCGGCAGGCGTGCACGACGCCTTGGCTCCATTGTCCGTCACGCCGGTGACACACTCGATGCCGATGGCCAAGAATCACCGATCCGATCGATCCCCGACGGACACCGCTTCCAGCCCCTCGCCGGGCACGGTCCTGGACCGGCTCGCCTCGGGGCCGAGCCGGGCTTCGCGCATCACTCATACGGAGCATGTGCCCCCACGTGCGGGCCGCCATGCCGTCTGGCCCGACCGGATCCGGCCGGAAGTGCTCGCCGCCGTACAGGCCGCCGGAATCGAACACCCCTGGGCCCACCAGGCACGCGTCGCCGAGCACGCGCTGGACGGCGAATCCGTCGTCGTCGCCACCGGAACCGCCTCCGGCAAGTCGCTGGCCTATCTCGTCCCGGTCCTGTCCCGCCTCCTGGACGGCTCCGAGGCCCCCAACGGCCGCGGCGCGACGGCGCTCTACCTGGCCCCCACCAAGGCCCTCGCGGCTGATCAACGCCGTTCTGTGAAGGAATTTTCACAACCTCTCGGAAACGCCGTCCGCCCGGCCGTGTACGACGGCGACACCCCCGTCGAGGAGCGCGAGTGGGTGCGCCAGTACGCCAACTACGTCCTCACCAACCCCGACATGCTGCACCGCGGCATCCTCCCGTCCCACCCCCGCTGGTCCTCCTTCCTGCGCGCCCTGAAGTACGTCGTCATCGACGAGTGCCACACCTACCGCGGCGTCTTCGGCTCCCACGTCGCCCACGTCCTGCGCCGCCTGCGCCGCCTGTGCGCCCGCTACGGCGCCGAACCCGTCTTCCTGCTGGCCTCCGCCACCGCCGCCGAGCCCTCGGTCGCCGCCCGCCGCCTCACCGGCCTCCCGGTCACCGAGGTCGCGGACGACGCCTCACCCCGCGGTGAACTGGTGTTCGCCCTCTGGGAGCCCCCACTCACCGAGCTCCACGGAGAGAAGGGCGCGCCGGTCCGGCGTACGGCGACCGCGGAGACGGCGGACCTGCTGACCGACCTGGTCGTACAGGGCGTGCGCTCCGTCGCCTTCGTCCGATCCCGGCGCGGCGCCGAGCTGATCTCCGTGATCGCCCAGGAACGCCTGGCCGAGGTCGACAGCTCCCTGGCCCGGCGTGTCGCCGCCTATCGCGGCGGTTACCTCCCCGAGGAACGCCGCGCCCTCGAACGCGCCCTCCACTCCGGCGAACTCCTCGGCCTCGCCGCCACCACCGCCCTCGAACTCGGCATCGACATCTCCGGCCTGGACGCCGTCCTCATCGCCGGCTACCCGGGCACCCGCGCCTCCCTGTGGCAGCAGGCCGGCCGCGCCGGACGCTCCGGCCAGGGCGCCCTCGCCGTCCTCGTCGCCCGTGACGACCCGCTGGACACGTTCCTGGTCCATCACCCCGAGGCCCTGTTCGACCAACCGGTGGAATCGACCGTCCTCGACCCCGACAACCCCTACGTCCTGGCCCCCCATCTCTGCGCCGCCGCCGCGGAACTGCCTCTCACGGACGAGGACCTCCCCCTGTTCGGGCCGGCCTGCGAGGACCTGCTGCCGCAGCTGGAGGCCGCGAAGCTGCTCCGCCGCCGCGCCAAGGCCTGGCACTGGACCCGCCGCGAGCGGGCCGCCGACCTCGCCGACATCCGGGGCCAGGGCGGCCGTCCCGTCCAGGTCGTCGAGACCGGCACGGGCCGGCTCCTCGGCACCGTCGACGCGGGCGCCGCCCACACGACCGTGCACGAGGGCGCGGTCCACCTGCACCAGGGCCGTACGTACCTGGTGCGCGAACTGGACCTGGACGACTCGGTCGCCCTCGTCGAACAGGCCGACCCGCCCTACTCGACCGTCGCCCGCGACACCACCGCCATCTCCGTCCTGGAGACCGACACCGAAGTCCCCTGGGGTGCCGGCCGCTTGTGCTACGGCTCCGTCGAAGTCACCAACCAGGTCGTCTCCTTCCTCCGTCGACGCCTCATCACCGGTGAGGTGCTCGGCGAGTCCAAACTCGACCTCCCTCCTCGTACCCTGCGCACCCGCGCGGTCTGGTGGACCGTCACCGAGGACCAGCTGGACGCGGCCCGGATCGGTCCCGAGATCCTCGGCGGCGCCCTCCACGCCGCCGAACACGCCTCGATCGGCATGCTGCCCCTCTTCGCGACCTGCGACCGCTGGGACATCGGCGGTGTCTCCGTCCCGCTCCACCCGGACACCCTGCTGCCGACCGTCTTCGTCTACGACGGCCACCCGGGCGGCGCGGGCTTCGCCGAGCGCGCCTTCCACACCGCACGCGCCTGGCTCACCGCCACCCGCCAGGCCATCGCCTCCTGCGAGTGCGACGCCGGCTGCCCGTCCTGCATCCAGTCCCCCAAGTGCGGCAACGGCAACGACCCCCTGCACAAACGCGGCGCCGTACGCCTGCTGACCGAACTGCTCCGGGCAGCCCCCGACACTCCGCCGGCGGACAGGACGCCTTGAGGCGCCGGGGCGGGTTGTCGCAGTTCGGAGGGATTACGGGGCGAGCTCTCGAAGCGGGACCCAGGACTACGGGCAAGGGATCGGAGCCGGAGCTTCGGGTCGAGGTTTCGGCGGCGGACCAGGAGTCCCCCGAGCGCCTTGCGGCGCCGCACGATGCGGGGCCCATGGCGGCCCGCAGGACCGCCCACGGCGTGGCCGACCGTCACGTCTCACCCGCGCGCCTTGCGGGGCGGCCTGTGCGCCCTTCAGCGGCTCTCCAGCCCTATCCTGGGCCTGCCGGGCCTGCCGGGGCCGGTGCGCCAGGTGCGAGCGGTGGACCCGCTCTGGCCCTGACCTCGGCGGTGAGTGGCCCCATGTCCGCGACCGCGGTCACGTCCGCGATCTCCCCCTCGACCTCGCAGCGCACGAGTCTGCCGCCCTGGGCCCCCACCACCCGTTCCGCCGTCGCGCAGGCCCCCGCACTGCCCTTCATCCAGTGATCGGCGGCGGCAAGGGCCCCGAGGTCGGCCGCCGCGGCAGCCTGATGCCGGATCACCACGGCCTGTCCGAAGGCGAGTACGGAACCGAACACGGCGCACAGCGCGGCGATCGCACCGACGGCCCAGACGGTCGCGGATCCCCTGTCCGACCGGACCGACCGGACCGGGCAGACGGACCGGGCAGCTCGCGGCTGCCCGCCGGACCAAGAGGACGTGCTCACCCGGCCCCCACCCCCTCCGTCGCGGCCGCCCCCACCGTCTCCTCCGCCAGCGCCACAGCCTCATGGCTCACGTCGATACCCAGCCCGTCCGGCCCCGGTACCGGAGCCGAAACCACGACCCGGACCAAGTCGCCCTCCCGGCGCACGCTCACCGCCGCCCCGTCCGGCGCCGCGTTCCGGGCGGTCGCGACGACCGTGGGCGACGGGTCCTGCCGGGCGGCCGCCCGCGCACCGGCCCGGGCGGCGTCCACGACCTGGATCTGCGCGCAGGCGGCGAACAGGCCCCACACGAGCGCCGACGCGACCAGCACCATCCCGGGCAGAACCATGGCCGCCTCGGCCGTCACGAACCCGCCGTCACCACCCAGCGCCCCACCACGCCGCCGCGGTGCCCGCAGCTCAAGCCCCGCCATTGAGGGCCCGCCCGACGATCTGCTGCAGTTCCTCCTGGACCTGCCCACTGGTCACCACTTTGTAGAGCACCGCGGCGAAGGCCACCGCCGCGATGATCCCGACCGCGTACTCGGAGGTCACCATGCCCGCGTCCCTCCGCGCCGCCCGCACCCGGCACATCAGGGCACACACGAACCACGTGCGGACCGCCTCCCCCGCCGCCTTGACGGACCCCGACGTCCTCGACGCCCGCGACGACTTCGACGACTTCGACGACTTCGACGACTTCGACGACTTCGACGACTTCGACGACTTCGACGAACTTTTCATCCCAACCCCCGTGAGGTTTCGTTGCTTGCTTGCCGATGGCCACCGACGGCCACACATTGCTGCTGATCACTACCGATCACCCATCACCACTGATCGCCGTCGCCGCTGACTCGGCGGTCGGCATCAGGCAGCACCCCCCAACAGCCCGTCCGCGAGTCCCATGACCACCGGCAGCACGCCCAGGGTGATGAAGGCAGGCAGGAAGCACAGCCCCACCGGTGCGGTGATCATCACGGCGGCCCGGCGGGCCCGCTCCGTCGCCGAGCGGCCCCGATCGGCACGGGCCTCGGCGGCGAGGCGGGCGACGGGGGACGCGGCCGGCACGCCGGACTCGTCGGCGCGTTCCAGCAGCCTCGCCAGTGCCCCGGCGCCGGGCAGGGACGCCAACCCGCGCCAGGCCTCGGCAGGCTCGCCCCCCAGCCGCGCCTCGGCGGCGCCCCTGGCCAGCCTCTCGCCCACCGAGCCGCCCAGGGCCTCCCCCACAGCCCTGGCGGCCGTCACAGGACTCGCCCCGGCCGTGATGCAGGCGGCCAGCAGGTCCGCGGCGAGCGGCAGTTGACGGGAGACCTCCGCCGCGTCGTACGCCTCCGCCGCGTCTCCGCCCAATCGCCGCGCCCTCCGCAGCCACAGCCAGGCCCCGACCCCGGCGGCCGGGCCCGCCACCAGTCCCAGGGCACCTCCGACGAACACCCACCCCGCGCAGACCGCTCCGGCGACCGGCAACCACCGCCGTGCGGCATCCCGGGGAACGAGGCTCCGCCCGGGCGGCCCGGCGCCGAGGGCCAGCACCACGGCCAGCCGAACCCGCAGCCTCCGTTCACGCCGCGCGATGTCGAGCGACCGGGCCAGCCACCACAGGCCACCGACCGCGCAGACGACCGTCCCCAGCCTGTGGACGACGTCGCCGCTCACGCCGCCTCAGCTCCCCGCACGATCCGCAGCGCCCACCACAGACCCGCGGCCTCCAGCACCGCCCCGACGAACAGACAGCCCAGCCCGGCCGGGCTGTGCAGCATCACGCGCAGGGGATCGGCGCCGAGCGCGGTACCCAGGAGAAGTCCCAGGACCGGGAGCCCGGCGAGCATCACCGCCGTCGAGCGGGCGCCGGCCAACTGGGCGCGCAGGTCGGCCCGCTGGTCCCGCTCGGCGCGCAGGGCGCTCTCCAGCCGGTCGAGTCCGGCGGCGAGGCCCGCGCCCCGGTCGACGGCCACCCGCCAGCACGCGGCGAGCCCCAGCAGCCCCTCGGCGCCCGGCTGCCGTGCCGCGTGCGCCAGGGCACCCGGCACGTCGCCGCCGAACCGTGCCGCCGCCAGCACCACCGCCTCGGCATCCCCCAGGCCTCCGGAGTCCCGAGCGGCCCGCGACAGCGCCGCACCCGGCTGCCGTCCGGCCCGCACCTCACCGGCGACCGCGGAGCACAGCGCGAGCACCGCATCGCCACGCCGCTGCCGGGCCCGGCTCTCCGCCGCCGCCCGCCGCGCCCGCCGCAGCACCGGCACAGCCGCCGCACCCGCGAGGACCGGCAGCACCGAGGCCCCCAGGACCGCGACCACCAGCCCGGCCACCAGCGCCCACCACTCGGCCCCCAGCCGCCGCACCCGGCCGGTCACCCGCGCCCAGGGCGGCGGCCCCATCGGTCCGCCTCCCGGCAGCAGCAACCGCGCCCTGCGGACCCCGGCACCACGTGTCTCGGCCGACACCCAGCCCGCCGCCCCGGCACAGGCCACGGCCACCATCCCGACCGACATCTCCCCGACCTCCGTCACCATCGCCCGCTCTTTTCCAGCCCGTTCGACCTGTCCGGTCCCTGCAGCCCGTCCGGGCCCCCGCCGCCTCCGCCGCGCAGCCCCTCCCGGATCAGCCCCCACAGGCGCTCCCAGCCCCGCTCGTGCACGAACGCTTCCGCGCCCCAGCGGAGCGCCGGCACGGTCACCACCAGTCCCGACTCGTCCCGCTCCAGCACATGCACCTCGGCGATCCGCCGCCGCCCGTCCCGGCCCCGCACGAGATGCAGGACCACCGACAAGGCGGCCGCCAACTGGCTGTGCAGCGCCGCCCGGTCGAGCCCGGCAGCCGTGCCGAGCGCCTCCAGCCGGGCCGGTACCTGGCCCGCGGCATTGGCGTGGAGCGTCCCGCAGCCGCCCTCGTGACCGGTGTTCAAGGCGGCGAGCAAGGACACGACCTCGGGGCCGCGCACCTCGCCGACCACCAGCCGATCCGGGCGCATGCGCAGCGCCTGACGTACCAGGTCCTGCAGTTCGACCAGGCCCACGCCCTCCTGGTTGGCCGGTCTGCCCTCCAGCCGCACCACATGCGGATGGTCGGGCCGCAGCTCCGCGGAGTCCTCGGCCAGCACGATCCGCTCGCCGGGGTCGACCAGGCCGAGCAACGCGCTCAGAAGCGTGGTCTTCCCGGTCCCGGTGCCACCGCTGATGACGTACGACAACCGGGAGCGGATCAGTGCCCGCAGGACGCGGTCGCCGCCGGGTGGCACCGTGCCCGCCCTGGTCAGTTCGGCGAGGGTGAAGGCTCGGGGCCGTACGACCCGCAGGGAGAGGCAGGTGGAACCGACGGCCACCGGTGGGAGCACCGCGTGGAGCCGGGTGCCGTCCGGGAGCCGGGCGTCCACCCACGGGCGGGCGTCGTCCAGTCGGCGCCCGGCGACGGCCGCCAGGCGCTGCGCGAGCCGTCGTACGGCGGCCGCGTCCGGGAAGGAGATCCCGGTCAGTTCCAGGCCGCCGCCCCGGTCCACCCACACCCGGTCCGGCGCCGACACCAGCACATCGGTGACCGACGCGTCGGCGAGCAGCGGTTCCAGCGGCCCGCTCCCCACCAGCTCCGACCGCAGCCGTTCGGCCGCTCCGAGCACCTCGGCGTCCCCGAGGACCCGTCCCCGTTCCCGCAGCGCCTGCGCGACCCGCGCGGGCGTCGGCTCGGCGCCGCTCTCGACGAGCCACTGACGCACCCCGTCCAACAGGCCGTCGTCGGGCATCCCGCTCATACGCCCCCACCGCCGACCGACGCCCATGGGCACGTCGGAGCCACCGGCGCTTCGCCGCCGCTCGGCAGGGACAGCCGCGGAGGTTCTCCGGGCATGTGTGTCACGCCGCCTCACCCCTGACCGCGACCCGCTCCCAGAAGCCCTCGCAGAAGCGCGCGAGCGGTCCGCGCGAGGCGCCGCCCGGCGGTCCGCCGCCGTCCGACAGACCGGCCTCGATGGGCACCTCGCCCGCGAGCGGAAGCTTCAGCAGGCGGGCCACCTCCAGGTCGCCCAGGCCAGGGGCGTACGGCCCGCGCACCGCCACACGGAGATCGCGCAGGACCATGCCGAAGGCCGCGGCGACACGGGAGGCGGCGGCGACGGCCCGCAGTTCGGCGGGGACGACCAGGAGAGCGAGGTCGAGCTGGGCGAGTACCTCGGCGACGCCTTCGTCGATGCGACGTGGCAGGTCGACGACGACCGCTCCCCCGCGCCGCCGACCCGCGGCGAGGACCGCTCGGACGGCCTGCGGCGGGACGGCGACGGCGTCGCCGCGGTCCCAGCTGAGAACGCGCAGGGAGTGCAGTTCGGGCAGCGACTCCTCCAGGGCGCCGCCGCCGACCCGGCCGCGCGAGGCGGCGAAGGCGGGCCAGCGCAGGCCGTCGGCGCTCTCGCCGCCCAGGAGCACGTCCAGGCCGCCGCCCAGTGGATCGGCGTCCACGAGAAGGGTGCGTGTGCCCCGCCGCGCCGAGGTGACGGCGAGGGCGCAGGCCAGAGTGGACGCGCCGGCCCCTCCTCGGCCGCCGACCACGCCGACGGTGAGCGCGGGCCGGCCGACGCCCTCCGCCACGTCGGCGATGCGGTCGACCAGCCACTGTTCGCCGTCGGGCAGCATCAGGACGTGGTCGGCGCCGATCTGCACGGCTCGTTGCCAGACACCGGAGTCGTCCTGGTCCTTGCCGACGAGGACGACTCCTCGTCGGCGCGCGGCACCGCGCAGCCGCCGTGCCGCGTCGTCCCCGACGAGCACCAGCGGCGCCGCCTCCCACCGGCCCCGGCCCTCCGGCACCCCGTGGTGGACCTCCGGCCGCGCTCCCGCCGCCGCGCACAGGCGCAACAGGTCGTCCAGCAGTTCCACGTCCTCGGTGACGATCAACGGCCTGCCCTGCCGCCCCTCGGCGGCGGGCGGCCGGTCGTCGGTGATGGCTCCCGCCATGTTTCCCAGTCCCTTCGCTGCATCGCCCCGGGCGCTCCGCGTGAGTGCGATCCGTGGGATCCCTGCGATCCGTGTGATCCGTCTCGCGGGCGCCCGTGGTCAAGTCCTGTGCGAGGACCGGTGATAGGCCGCCGTCCGGGCGGCCGGAGGAAACCGGCCCCGCGCATCCGGAAACGGAACCGGCCGTGAAGAGGCCGCCGTCGGGACGCGCTGGAATCACGGTGCGGCGATCTCGGAAATGATGTGGATCTTGGTCTAAATCTGTGGACAACTCGATCGCTGTGAATATCGCCGTCACCCGAACAGGCGACTCCGGGGCGACTTCCACAGCGCAGCCCACCGACTACGGACGGTGACATATCCTGCGGTGAGGCACAGGAAAGCCCACGAGCCAGGGAGAGGCTTCGCGGGCCGGGTCGCGGAGGGAGAAATGCATGCGGACATGCGACGACCCCCACCGGGGGGGGAGAGTGGGGGTCGTCTCCACGGCCGACTCGGGGGGGGAGGAGCCGGACCGCGTTAGCACGGTCGCGAACGATCCGTGACTTCCATGGTGTACCCGAGAGGCCTCTCAGGCAAACCCACGCGCCCCACACTAGCCCGAATGGCGGGCGCATATGCTCGGCCTCGTGGAAAACCACTCCTTGCCCCGTACAGCAGCCTTCTTTGACCTGGACAAGACGGTCATTGCGAAGTCGAGCACGCTCACGTTCAGCAAGTCGTTCTACCAAGGTGGCCTGATCAACCGCAGAGCCGCCCTGCGGACGGCGTACATCCAGTTCGTGTTCCTCGCGGGCGGCGCGGACCACGACCAGATGGAGCGGATGCGGAAGTACCTGTCAGCCCTGTGCCGGGGCTGGAACGTCCAGCAGGTGAAGGACATCGTCGCCGAGACCCTGCACGACCTGATCGACCCGATCATCTACGACGAGGCCGCCTCCCTCATCGAGGAGCACCACACCGCCGGACGCGACGTCGTCATCGTGTCCACCTCCGGCGCCGAGGTGGTCGAGCCGATCGGCGAGCTCCTCGGTGCGGACCGGGTGGTGGCGACCCGGATGGTCGTCGGCGACGACGGCTGTTTCACCGGCGAGGTGGAGTACTACGCCTACGGTCCGACCAAGGCCCAGGCGATCCTGGACCTGGCCGAGTCCGAGGAGTACGACCTCGCGCACTGCTACGCGTACAGCGACTCGGCGACCGACCTTCCGATGCTGGAGGCCGTGGGGCACCCCCACGCGGTGAACCCGGACCGGACCCTGCGCAGGGAGGCCCTCGCGCGCGGGTGGCCCATCCTCGACTTCCACCGCCCGGTGCGCCTCAAGCAGCGTCTGGCCGTACCGCCGCGCCCCGCCCTGCTCGCGGCCGCCGCCATAGGCGCCGCGGCGGCCACCGCGGGGCTCGTCTGGTACGCGAGCCGGCGCCGGGTGGCGACCGCCTGACCTGCTGCCCGCGCCGCCTGGGCCGATTCACGCTGTTTGAACCTAAAAGTAAAGAAGCACATCGAGGGGTTCCGCTTGTCCCGATCCTGGAGTAGAAAGGATTCAAGGCCCGCGAGACCAAAGGACATCCGAGAGGATCACCTTTAAAAACTCATTTTGGCCCCACGGACCTAGCATGAACACCAGGCACCCACGCGACGTCGACCCGTCGATTACGGGCCAGCCGCACCAGGTCACGGGCCATAGATCCCGGCCTGATGGGCATACATCGAGGACGCTTGGTAACCGGGTGAACATGCCAGCGGCGGTACGAATTCTCGTACCGCCGCAACCCTTTTCCGGGGGTTCTCCCCACCTTCTCCAGCAGTCGGATCCCCCGGCCTTCAGCCACCGCTATGCGGCTCCGCGTTGCAGCGCCTCGCACACCGCCGTCGACTCACGCGCGCCCAGTTCGACGGCCCGGCCGCAGTGGGCGATCCATGCGGCCATGCCCTCCGGAGTGCCGGAGACATAGCCGTCGAGGGCGCCGACATAGGCCGCGCGCCCGAGTTCCGCGTGGCCGACCTCCGCCGGGCACACCGACTTGGGGTCCAGCCCGCTGCCGATCAGGACGATGCGCTCGGCCGCGCGGGCGACGAGGCCGTTGTGGCTGCCGAAGGGACGCAGGGCGAGCAGTTCGCCGTGGACGACGGCGGCGGTCACCAGGGCAGGGGCCGAGCCGCCCCGGATGAGCAACTCGGAGAGGCCGTCGAGACGCCCGGCGACCTCGGCGGCACCCGGCAGGGAAAGCTCGATCAGGGGCTCGTCGACCGGCTCCCCGTCCTGTCGGGGCCGCCCCACGCGCGCGTCGTCATGACCGGCCGCCACCAGGTGCAGCCGCGCCAGCACCCGCAGGGGTGACTGCCGCCAGATGGACAGCAGCTGGCCCGCCTCGGCGGTCAGCCGCAGCGCGGCGCCCATGGCACGGGCCTCGTCGTCACCGTCCTGGCCGCTGAAGTCCGTGCGGCGGCGCACCTCTTCGAGGGCCCAGTCGGCGCCGGACAGCGCCGCCGAGCCGCGCGCGCCGCGCAGGGCCGCCTCGGAGGTGACCGCGTTGCTCCGGCGCCGCATGACGCGGTGGCCGTAGACGCGGTCGACGGCCTTGCGCACGGACTTTACGGACTCGGCCACGCCGGGAAGCTCTCCCAGGGCCGCGAGCGGATCGGCGGCCGCACCTGTCGTACTCATGAGTACGACAGTACGCGCACCGGGCGCCGACCCCTCGAAGGAGTGGTCTTCCATCACCACACGGACACCCACGGCACTCACGCCACTACCGTTAGTGAACATGAAAATTGCTTTCGTCGGGAAGGGCGGGAGTGGCAAGACCACGCTGTCCTCCCTGTTCATCCGCCACCTCGCCGCCTCCGGAGCCCCGGTCGTCGCCGTCGACGCCGACATCAACCAGCATCTGGGCGCCTCCCTCGGTCTCGACGAGTCGGAGGCCGCCGAACTGCCCGCGATGGGCGACCGGCTGGCACTGATCAAGAACCATCTGCGGGGCTCCAACCCCCGGATCGCCTCCGCCGAGACGATGATCAAGACCAGCCCGCCCGGCGACGGCTCGCGTCTGGTGCGGATCTGCGAGCCCAACGCCATCTACGACGCCTGCGCCCGCCCGGTGGAACTCGACGGCGGGGCCGTCCGTTTGATGGTCACCGGCCCCTTCACCGACGCCGACCTGGGGGTCGCCTGCTACCACTCCAAGACGGGTGCGGTGGAGCTGTTCCTGAACCACCTGGTGGACGGCCGCGACGAGTACGTGGTGGTCGACATGACGGCGGGTTCGGACTCCTTCGCGTCCGGCATGTTCACACGCTTCGACATGACGTTCCTCGTCGCCGAGCCGACACGGAGGGGGGTCTCCGTCTACCGCCAGTACAAGGAGTACGCCAGTGACTTCGGCGTCGCCCTGAAGGTCGTCGGCAACAAGGTGCGGGGCGACGACGACCTCGACTTCCTCCGTGCCGAGGTCGGCGACGACCTGCTGGTGTCCTTCGGGCACTCGGACTGGGTGCGCGCCCTGGAGAAGGGGCGCCCGCCCCGCTTCGAGCGCCTGGAGGCGCCCAACCGGGAGTCCCTGCGTACGTTGCACGAAGCCGCTGACGCCACGTACGAGCTGCGCGACTGGGAGCGCTACACCCGGCAGATGGCGCACTTCCACCTGAAGAACGCCACCAGTTGGGGCAACGAGAGGACCGGGTCCGATCTGGCCGCGCAGATCGACCCCGAGTTCGTACTCACCGAGGACGTCGCGGCCAGGGTCTGAGCCCCGACCGCCTGCTCGACACCGGCCCGAGCCCCTGCCCCGGCCGTGGTGCCGGGCTGCGGCCCCGGCCCGGCCCTGATCGCGACCCCGCTCAGCGCTTCGGATCGACCTCCGTCCCGTGCCCCTTCGGCTTGGCCGCCGGTGCGCCCGGAACCCCCTTCGGGGCCGGAGCCGGTCCGGCGGACAGGAAGCTCCTCCAGCCTCGCTTCGGCGCCTGACCGACCCCCAGGGTGCTCAGCCTGTCCAGGACCTCCGGGTCCTGGACGTCGAGCCAGTCGGCCAGTTGCCGGAAGGAGACGCAGCGCACGTCGGTCTTGCCGCAGACCGCCTCGATGGTCTCCTCGACAGCACGCATGTAGACGCCGCCGTTCCAGGACTCGAAGTGATTGCCGATGATCAGGGGCGCACGGTTGCCCTCATAGGCGCGCTCGAAGCCCGCGAGCAGACCGTCGCGGAACTGATCACCCCAGTGCTCCCGCCGGCCCGCCGCCCCGGCCCGGGCCCCGGACTGGTTCACATAGAAGTTGTAGTCCATGGTCAGCGTCTCGAAGTCGCGGCCCGGGACGGGGACCAGCTGCATCGACAGGTCCCACAGCCCGTCCTTCTTCTCGGGCCAGACCTGGTCCTTGACGCCGCTGGTGTCGTAGCGGAAGCCGAGTTCGCGGGCGGCGCGCATGAAGTTCGTCCGGCCCTCCAGACACGGCGTGCGGGCGCCGATCAGCTCCTTGTCGTAGTCGAAGGGCAGCGGCTCGGCCTCCTCGGTGCCGGTGTTGGTCTTCCACGCCTTCACGAACGACTTGGCCTGGGCGATCTCGCTCTTCCACTCCTCGGCCGACCACTCGCCGACCCCGCCGCCGGCACCGCAGAAGTGGCCGTTGAAGTGCGTGCCGATCTCGTTGCCCTCCAGCCACGCGCCCCGCAGCTGCTCCACGGTGTCCTTGATTCCGCGGACGTCGTTGAAGCCGATGTCAGAGCGGCCCGGAGAGTGCTGGGGCGGGCGGTACAGGTCCCGCTTCTCCTCCGGCAGCATGTACACGCCGCTGAGGAAGTAGGTCATGGTCGCGTTGTTGGCGCGCGCCACCTTGCGGAAGTGCGAGAAGAGCCGCTGGCTGTCCTCCCCCGCCCCGTCCCAGGAGAACACCACGAACTGCGGGGGCTTCTGACCGGGCTTCAGCCGGGCGGGCCTCGGGAGGTGTGGCTGCACACCGGTGTACGCGGTCGAGCCGTCGCCGATCAGACGGACCGCCGTCTTCGGCGGCGCCGGGACGCCCTCCTTCTTGGCGGACACCCCCTGTCGGCCCTCCTTCTCCGTTCTTCCGGTGCCCGGTGAACCGGTGGTGCCCGCCGGCTCGCCGATTCCGCATCCGGCGAGCGCCGCGGCACAGGTCGCGGCGAGCGTGACACCGGCGGCGATCCTCTGGGTGACGGCCATAGCTCCGCCCACCTTCTTCCTTCGCTCGGGAGCAGAGCAGCCAAGGTCACACAGAGTTCCGATCATGATTAATACGACAAGCCGACTAAATGCCTCATTCACCCTCGCGAGTGATCTAATGACCTATTTGCGGCTAATGTTCTTGCACATCCTTTACTCTGCATTACGATTCGTTTACTGAGCGTTGAGAATTCCCGCCACTGAAACGCCGTGCCCCACGGCCGCGACCCCCGCGACCGCGCAGCCCCGGAGGAGACGGGAGACCATGTCCGCCTGCGTCCCCACCCACGCCACCGACCCGGACCCGCACCGGACGGAGCGTGATCACCAACCGCACAGCCCCCCGAAGGGACCGCGCCGCCGGTTCCGTGTCGCGGCCGCCGATCTGTCGGCCTCCATCGCGGTCTTCCTGATCGCGCTCCCCCTGTCCCTGGGCATCGCCCTGGCCACCGACGCCCCGCTCCAGGCCGGTCTGGTCGCCGCCGCCGTCGGCGGTCTCGTCGCCGGGCGCCTGGGCGGCTCGCCTCTGCAGGTCAGCGGCCCGGCAGCCGGTCTGACCGTCGTCACCGCCGACCTGATCCACCAGTACGGCTGGCGCACCACCTGCGCCATCACCATCTTCGCCGGCCTCGCGCAGCTGGGCCTGGCCCAGCTGCGCGTGGCCCGCTCGGCACTCGCCGTCAGCCCCGCGATCGTGCACGGCATGCTCGCCGGCATCGGCGTCACCATCGCCGTCGCCCAGCTCCACATCGTGCTCGGCGGCACCCCGCAGAGCTCGGTCAGCGCCAACATCGGCGCCCTCCCCGCCCAGTTGGCTCATCTGCACCCCGCCGCGGTCTCCGTGAGCGTCCTCACCCTCGTCCTGCTGCTCGCCTGGCCCCACCTGCCCGGACGCCTCGGCCGGCGGCTGCGTACCGTCCCGGCCGCCCTCGTGGCCGTCGCGGGCGCCACGGCCACGGCCTCGCTCGCCGCACTGAGCCTGCCCAAGGTCGACCTCCCGTCGTGGCGGAGCCACGCCCTGGCCGGAGTGCCCGACGGGCCGGTGCTCGGCATCCTCGCCGCCGTCCTCACCACCACCCTGGTGTGCAGCGTGCAGTCCCTCCTCGGCGCCGTCGCCATGGACAAGCTGGCGGCGGGACGGACCGACGTGGGGCGCTCGGACCTC
Source organism: Streptomyces sp. NPDC057438 (assembly GCF_042802995.1). Taxonomy (NCBI): domain Bacteria; kingdom Bacillati; phylum Actinomycetota; class Actinomycetes; order Kitasatosporales; family Streptomycetaceae; genus Streptomyces; species Streptomyces sp. NPDC057438. The sequence continues at coordinate 21,686 of NZ_JBHVDD010000089.1, read as the reverse complement.
GACCGCGAGCTGCGCGGCCAGGGCGCGGCCAACGTCGTCTCCGGCATGCTCGGCGGCCTGCCCATCGCCGGTGTCGCCGTCCGCAGCACCGCCAACGTCCGCGCCGGCGCCACCAGCCGGCACTCCACGATGCTGCACGGCGTCTGGGTGGTGGCGGCCGCTCTGTTCCTGGTCCCCTACCTGGAGCTGATCCCGCTCGCCTCGCTCGCCGCCCTGGTGATGGCCGTCGGGGTCCAGATGGTCTCCCTGCACCACATCCGCACGGTCACCCGCCATCGCGAGGTGCTGGTCTACACCGTCACCACCTTCGGCGTCGTCGCCCTCGGGGTCCTGGAAGGCGTCGCACTGGGCATCGCGGTGGCCGTCGGCGTCGCCCTGCACCGCCTCACCCGCACGCGCATCACCCACGAGGAGAGGGAGGGAGCCCATCACGTCCATGTACGAGGACAGTTGACGTTCCTCGCCGTGCCCCGCCTCAGCCGGGCCCTGCACCAGGTCCCGCAGGGGGCCGCCGCCGTCGTGGAGCTGGACGGATCGTTCATGGACCACGCGGCGTACGAGTCGCTGCAGGACTGGCAGCACGCGCACCAGGCGCACGGGGGCTCCGTCGAGATCACCGGGCGCACCGGGATCCGTATCGCCGAACCCGCCGGCACCTCGGCGGCCGGCTGCCGCTGCAGGCCCTGGACACCGTGGCGCAACCACCAGTGCAAGGCCCCGGCCACTCCCACCGCGGGCACGCCGCAGGAGGTGGCGGCCGAAGGGCCGCGCGGTCATCAGCTGGCGCGTGGCATCAGCGCGTTCCAGCGGAACACCGCTCCCCTGGTCCGCGGTGAGCTGGCCCGGCTGGCGCGCGAGGGTCAGCAGCCCTCGCAGCTGTTCCTGACCTGCGCCGACTCCCGGCTCGTCACCTCGATGATCACCTCCAGCGGCCCCGGCGACCTCTTCGTCGTACGCAATGTCGGCAATCTCGTGCCGCTGCCCGGCGAGGAGAGCGGCGACGACTCGGTGGCGGCGGCGATCGAGTACGCGGTGGACGTGTTGCACGTCCGGTCCATCACGGTCTGCGGGCACTCCGGCTGCGGCGCGATGCAGGCCCTGCTCAAGACCGACCTGCACGGCGTCCAGACTCCCCTCAAGCGCTGGCTGCGGCACGGCCGGCCCAGCCTGGACCGTGCGACCGACAAGAACCGCCCCTGGGCCCGCCTGGCCAGCCGCGAACCGGCCGACGCCATCGAGCAGCTCTGCCTGACCAACGTCATCCAGCAGCTGGAACACCTGAGAGCCCACGACTCCGTCACCCGCGCACTGCGCGAGGGCGCGCTCGAACTGCACGGGATGTACTTCCACGTGGGCGAGGCGCAGGCGTATCTGCTCACCGAGGAGGCTCCGGACGGCGGCGTCTTCGACCGGGTCGCCGGGACGGCCGACCCGAACGGGACGGTTCTGCACGACACACGCGCGTGAACCGATCCCCGTCCGGGTCCGTGGGAACGGGTGGCGTCCTGGCCGCGGGGCCACCTGTCCACAGGTCTAAACCAATCAGAGGAAGGCCCTTGTCATCGAGGGTCCGGGTCTGATGAGCTGTGGCCTGGGACACAACGGTCGCCCCGGCAAAGCACCGTAAGGGAGATGTCGTGAGCAACGAAAGCCTGGCCAACCTCTTGAAGGAGGAGCGACGCTTCGCGCCGCCTGCCGACCTGGCCGAGAACGCCAACGTCACGGCGGAGGCGTACGAGCAGGCCAGGGCGGACAGGCTCGGCTTCTGGGCGGCGCAGGCCCGGCGGCTGACCTGGGCCAAGGAGCCGACCGAGACGCTGAACTGGTCGAATCCGCCGTTCGCCAAGTGGTTCGAGGACGGCGAACTCAACGTCGCGTACAACTGCGTCGACCGGCATGTCGAGGCCGGGAACGGCGACCGGGTCGCCATCCACTTCGAGGGCGAGCCCGGGGACAGCCGGGCCCTCACCTACGCGCAGTTGAAGGACGAGGTCAGCAAGGCGGCGAACGCCCTGCTGGAGCTCGGTGTCCGGGCCGGCGACCGGGTCGCGGTGTACCTGCCGATGATCCCGGAGGCGGCCGTGGCGATGCTCGCGTGCGCCCGGATCGGCGCCGCGCACTCCGTCGTGTTCGGCGGCTTCTCCGCCGACGCCCTCGCGACCCGTATCCAGGACGCGGACGCGCGCGTGGTCATCACCTCCGACGGCGGCTACCGGCGCGGCAAGCCCTCCGCTCTCAAGCCGGCCGTCGACGACGCGGCCGACCGCGCCGGCAACGTCGAGCACGTCCTCGTCGTCCGCCGCACCGGACAGGACGTCGCCTGGAACGACACGCGTGACGTGTGGTGGCACGAGATCGTCGACCGGCAGAGCACCGAGCACAGCCCGCAGGCGTTCGGGGCCGAGCACCCCCTGTTCATCCTGTACACGTCCGGCACGACGGGTAAGCCCAAGGGCATCCTGCACACCTCCGGCGGCTACCTCACCCAGACGTCGTACACCCACCACGCGGTCTTCGACCTCAAGCCGGAGACCGACGTCTACTGGTGCACGGCCGACGTCGGCTGGGTCACCGGCCACTCGTACATCGTCTACGGGCCGCTGGCGAACGGCGCGACGCAGGTCATGTACGAGGGCACGCCGGACACCCCGCACCAGGGCCGGTTCTGGGAGATCGTGCAGAAGTACGGGGTCACGATCCTCTACACGGCACCCACGGCGATCCGCACGTTCATGAAGTGGGGCGACGACATCCCCGCGAAGTTCGATCTCAGCAGCCTGCGGGTGCTCGGCTCGGTCGGTGAGCCCATCAACCCCGAGGCGTGGATCTGGTACCGCAAGCACATCGGCGCCGACGCGACGCCGATCGTGGACACCTGGTGGCAGACCGAGACCGGCGCGATGATGATCTCCCCGCTGCCGGGCGTGACGGCGACCAAGCCGGGCTCGGCGCAGACGCCGCTGCCGGGCATCTCTGCCACGGTCGTGGACGACGAGGCCCGGGAGGTCCCGGACGGCGGTGGCGGCTACCTGGTCCTGACCGAGCCGTGGCCGTCGATGCTGCGCACCATCTGGGGTGACGACCAGCGGTTCCTCGACACGTACTGGTCACGGTTCGAGGGCAAGTACTTCGCCGGTGACGGGGCGAAGAAGGACGACGACGGGGACATCTGGCTCCTCGGGCGCGTCGACGACGTGATGCTCGTGTCGGGCCACAACATCTCGACGACCGAGGTGGAGTCCGCGCTCGTGTCGCACCCCTCCGTGGCCGAGGCGGCCGTGGTCGGAGCGGCCGACGAGACCACCGGTCAGGCGATCGTGGCGTTCGTGATCCTGCGCGGCACGGCGAACGCCGAGGACGAGGGCCTCGTCGCCGACCTGCGCAACCACGTCGGCGCCACCCTCGGGCCGATCGCCAAGCCCAAGCGCATCCTGCCGGTGCAGGAGCTGCCGAAGACGCGCTCCGGGAAGATCATGCGGCGTCTGCTGCGGGACGTGGCGGAGAACAGGCAGCTCGGTGACGTCACCACGCTGACCGACTCCACGGTGATGGACCTGATCCAGGCCAAGCTGCCGGCGGCGCCGAGCGAGGACTGACCCCGGCGCAGGACCGTGAAGGCACGACCATGAGGGGCACCCCGCGACGAGCGCGCGGGGTGCCCTTTAGCTAAGCTAAAGAACAGGTGTGCCGGGAAGTCTGGTCGGCGAGTGATTTCGTGCTGTCCCCGACCGGAGGTCCCCGCCGTGGCCGCGTCCCGCACCACCCCCACCCGTAAGGTTCTCGGCCGGCTCTCCCTGCCCGAGCGGACCTTCGTGGCGGACGCGCTGCGCACCGAGACCGTCGGCGGCTGTCTGCTGCTCCTGGCCGCGGTGACCGCGCTGGTCTGGGTCAACGTCCCCGCGCTGCACGACAGCTACGCGAGCGTCAGCGACTTCCACTTCGGTCCCGCGGCGCTCGGTCTCCACCTGTCGGTGGCGCACTGGGCGGCGGACGGCCTGCTTGCGGTCTTCTTCTTCGTCGCCGGCATCGAACTCAAGCGCGAACTGGTCGCCGGTGACCTCAAGGACCCGAGGACGGCCGCGCTCCCCGTGGTCGCCGCGCTGTGCGGCATGGCCGTGCCCGCGCTCGTCTACACCCTCACCAGCCTCGCCGGCGGCGGCTCGCTGTCCGGTTGGGCGGTGCCCACGGCGACCGACATCGCCTTCGCGCTGGCCGTGCTCGCCGTCATCGGCACCTCCCTGCCGAACGCGCTGCGGGCCTTCCTGCTCACCCTCGCCGTCGTCGACGACCTGTGCGCGATCCTGATCATCGCGGTGTTCTTCACCGACGGCCTCGACTTCGCCGCCCTCGGCGGCGCGTTCGCCGGCCTCGCCGTCTTCTGGCTGCTGCTCAGGAAGGGCGTGCGCGGCTGGTACGTCTATGTGCCGCTCGCGCTCGTCATCTGGGCGCTGATGTACAACAGCGGCGTGCACGCCACCATCGCCGGGGTCGCGATGGGGCTGATGCTGCGGTGCACCCGGCGCGAGGACGAGGAGCGCTCCCCCGGCGAACACATCGAGCACCTCGTGCGCCCCCTGTCCGCCGGTGTGGCGGTGCCGCTGTTCGCCCTGTTCAGTGCGGGTGTCGCGGTCTCCGGAGATGCGCTGGGGAAGGTCTTCACCCAGCCGGAGACGCTCGGGGTGGTGCTCGGGCTGGTCGTCGGCAAGGCGGTCGGGATCTTCGGCGGGACCTGGCTGACCGCCCGGTTCACCCGGGCTTCCCTCTCCGAGGACCTGGTGTGGCCGGACGTCTTCGCGGTCGCCTCCCTCGCGGGGATCGGTTTCACCGTGTCGCTGCTCATCGGTGAACTGGCCTTCGAGGGCGACCGGGTGCTCACCGACGGCGTCAAGGCGGCCGTCCTCATCGGCTCGCTCGTCGCTGCGGTCCTGGCGAGCGTGCTGCTGAAGATGAGGAACGCGAAGTACCAGGCGCTGTGGGCCGCGGAGGAGCGCGACGACGACCAGGACGGCATCCCGGACATCTACGAACAGGACGACCCGGAGTACCACCTGCGCATGGCAGCGATCTACGAACGCAAGGCCGCCGAGCACCGCAGGCTTGCCGAAGTGGCGGGCGGGGCAGGCGACGGCGACGACGGTCCGGCATGATCTGACAGGACCGTAGACAGGACCGTACAAACGCATATGAGGGAGACCCCGATGAGCGCACCCGACGGCAGCCCGGTCGGAGCCGAACGCAGTGTCGGCCAGCTGTTCGCCTCGGCGACGGCCGAGATGTCCGCGCTGGTGCACGACGAGATCGCGCTGGCCAAGGCCCAGCTCAGGCAGGACGTCAAGCGCGGGGTGATCGGCGGCGGGGCGTTCACCGCGGCCGGCGCGGTGCTGCTTTTCTCCCTGCCGATGCTGAGCTTCGCCCTGGCGTACGGCATCCGCACCTGGAGCGAGTGGAACCTGGCGATCTGCTTCCTGCTGTCGTTCGCGGCGAACGTCGTGATCGCCGTCGTGCTGACGCTCATCGGCGTGGTCTTCTCGAAGAAGGCCAAGAAGGGCCAGGGCCCGCAGAAGGTCGCCGCCTCCATGAAGGAGACGGCGGGTGTGCTGCAGAACGCCAAGCCCCACCCCCGTCGGGCCGCCCCGGCCGACGGCGCCGTCGAGGCTGTGGCACGCTCGACGTCATGACCGACCCCGCGACCGCCCCGGCCGCCCTCTCGAATCAGCCCGCGTCTCCCGTACGGCTCGACGTGCCCGGCGCCAAGGAGCTGATCCACCGGGACGTGGCCGCCAACGGCGCGCGTTTCCACATCGCGGAGGTGGGCGACGGGCCGCTCGTGCTGCTGCTGCACGGCTTCCCGCAGTTCTGGTGGACCTGGCGGCACCAGCTGGTCGCGCTCGCCGACGCGGGCTTCCGGGCCGTGGCGATGGACCTGCGGGGGGTCGGCGGCAGCGACCGCACACCGCGGGGCTACGACCCCGCGAACCTCGCCCTGGACATCACCGGGGTCGTCCGTTCCCTCGGCGAGCCCGATGCCGCGCTGGTCGGCCACGACCTGGGCGGTTACCTGGCGTGGACGGCCGCCGTGATGCGTCCCAAGCTCGTCCGGCGGCTCGCGGTGTCCTCGATGCCGCACCCGCGGCGGTGGCGGTCGGCGATGCTCTCGGACGTCAAGCAGACGTCCGCGGGTTCCTACATCTGGGGGTTCCAGCGGCCCTGGATCCCCGAGCGTCAACTCACCGCCGACGACGGCGCCCTGGTCGGCCGGCTGATCCGGGACTGGTCGGGGCCGCGCCTGCCGGATGACGAGGCGGTGGAGACGTATCAGCGGGCGATGTGCATCCCGTCGACGGCCCACTGCTCGATCGAGCCCTACCGGTGGATGGTGCGCTCCCTGGCCCGCCCGGACGGCATCCAGTTCAACCGCCGGATGAAGCGCCCGGTCCGGGTGCCCACCCTCCATCTGCACGGTTCACTCGACCCGGTGATGCGGACGCGCAGCGCGGCCGGATCCGGGGAGTACGTCGAAGCGCCGTACCGCTGGCGGCTGTTCGACGGGCTGGGGCACTTCCCGCACGAGGAGGACCCGGTGGCGTTCTCGGCCGAGCTCATCAACTGGCTGAAGGACCCCGAGCCCGACCGGTGAACCGTGGCTCGTGAGCCCCGCGCGGACCTCCCGCCACCCCCGATGTGAACTGCTGTTCTACAAAGAGCTACATGCCCGGCGCATAGGCCAATTGGGGGGCGTGGGGGCGGTTATGGACCTTGGGGCGGGGGCACACGTCGGGGTATGGGCTGGACGCACGACTACAGTGACGCAGCACGCAACCGCCGCTCGGCCGCGGGCCTGGGCTCCCGCCAGAGGGGCGCCCCGCAGCTGCAGGGCACGGATCCCCGGCTGGGAATTCCGCGCATCCTGCGCCGCCGGGCCCGCTGGGTATCGGCCCGGCTGCGCCATTCCCGTCCCTGACCCACGCGGGGCGACCCGCTCAGGACCTCACCGCACCGGCCCCGCCCGGCCTCAGAGCGCGCAGCTGTCGCTGTCCACCTGCTGATTGGCCGTACGGCCCTTGGCGATGTCCTCCTCGACCTCGTCCGCGGTGAGGGCGTAGCCCGTGTTCGGGTCGTCGAGGGACTTCGCGAAGACGACGCCGTAGACCTTGCCCTCGGGCGTCAGCAGCGGGCCGCCCGAGTTGCCCTGACGGACGGTCGCGTAGAGCGAGTAGACGTCACGGTGGACGGTGCCGCGCTTGTAGATGTCGGCGCCGTTGGCCGTGATGCGCCCCCGCACGCGCGCGGGGCGGATGTCGTACGCGCCGTTCTCCGGGAAGCCCGCGACGATCGCGTCGTCGCTGCCGACGGCGTCCTTCGTGGTGAACTGCAGCACGGGCGCCTTCAGGCCCGGCACGTCCAGTACGGCGATGTCGCGCTCCCAGTCGTAGAGGACGACCTTCGCGTCGTACTTGCGGCCCTCGCCGCCGATCTGGACCGTGGGTTCGTCGACACCGCCGACCACGTGCGCGTTGGTCATCACCCGGCGCTCGCCGAAGACGAAGCCGGTGCCTTCGAGGACCTTGCCGCAACTCTGCGCGGTGCCCATGACCTTGACGATGGATCGCTTGGCGCGCTGGGCGACCGGGCTGCGGGCGAGCGCCGGGTCGGGGGGCTGGACCTCGGTGATCGGCTCGTTGGAGAACGGGCTGAAGACCTGCGGGAAGCCGTTCTGCGTGAGGACCGAGGAGAAGTCCGCGAACCAGGTGTCCGCCTGGTGGGGCAGGGCCCCCGCCACGCCCTGCAGCACCTTGGAGTTGCGGACCTCCTTGCCGAGCGTCGGCAGCGTCGTCCCCGCGAGCGCGGAACCGATCAGCCAGGCGACCAGGAGCATGGCCACCACGTTGACGAGGGCGCCGCCGGTGGCGTCCAGGGCGCGGGCCGGGGACCAGGTGATGTAGCGGCGGAGTTTGTTGCCGAGGTGGGTGGTCAGGGCCTGGCCCACCGAGGCGCAGACGATCACGATGACCACCGCGACCACGGCGGCGGCCGTACTGACCTCGGAGTTGTCGGTCATCCAGTCCCAGATGACGGGCATGACGTAGACCGCGACGAGGCCGCCGCCCAGAAAGCCGATCACCGAGAGGATGCCGACGACGAAGCCCTGTCGATAGCCCACGATCGCGAACCAGATCGCGGCGACCAGCAACAGGATGTCCAGCACGTTCACCGCTTCAAGCCTCGCCTCGTCACTTCGCCAGCACTACAGGCCGACCGGGGGACCGGTCCGCCGCGCGGCGGCAGGGAGGCGCAACGGGCCCCGGAAGACGCAGCACGGCAGCCACCCTGTCATGAGCGCCAGTCGAGCGGGACCTGCTTCTCGCGGTCCCACGGGCGCTCCCAGCCCGCGTAGTGCAGCAGACGGTCGATCACTCCGGCCGTGAACCCCCACACGAGGGCCGATTCGACCAGAAATGCCGGGCCTGCATAGCCGCGGGGGTGAATGGCGGTGGCTCTGTTGGCCGGATCCGTGAGATCCGCCACGGGGACGGTGAAGACGCGGGCCGTCTCGTTCGGATCGACGACCCGGACCGGGGTCGGCTGCCGCCACCAGCCGAGGACGGGCGTCACGACGAAGCCGCTCACCGGGATGTACAGCTTGGGCAGCACGCCGAAGATCTGGACTCCCGCGGGGTCGAGACCGGTCTCCTCCTCCGCCTCGCGCAGGGCTGCCCGCAGCGGGCCGTCGGTCCGCGGGTCGCCGTCCTCGGGGTCGAGGGCACCGCCCGGGAACGACGGCTGACCGGCGTGCGATCTCAGCGATCCGGCGCGCTCCATCAGCAGCAGCTCGGGACCGTCCGGACCCTCGCCGAACAGGATCAGGACCGCCGACTGCCGGCCCGAGCCGTTCTCAGGCGGCAGGAAGCGGCTCAGCTGCAGGGGCTCGACCGTGTCGACGGCGCGCACGACCGGGTCCAGCCATGTGGGCAGGCCCGTCCTGTCCAGGCCCACGTGCCCGCCCGGTGTGCGGTGCCCGCTGTCGGTGTCCGTGCCGCCGTCCGTCCGGCTCGCGCGTGTCATAGCCACCCCCGTCGTTCTTCCGGTCCCAACGCCCGGGAGACCGCTGATCGTTCCACTTGTGCCTGATGTCCCTCGTGTGGGCGGCGGATGCCGCGACGGGGAGGGGGCGTGCCGTGCCACTGGGTGGCGCCCGTCATCCGGCGGCTCCGAGGGGCGGGGCCGGGATGCCGCCCGCGTCGAGGTAGGACTGCGGGGGCTTCAGGCGTTGGCCGGGGAAGCCGCCCTTCTCGTACTTGAGCAGCTTCCTGGCCTTCTCCGGGTCGGTCTCGCCCTCGCCGAACGCCGGGCAGAGCGGCGCGATGGGGCAGGCGCCGCAGGCCGGTTTGCGGGCGTGACAGATACGGCGGCCGTGGAAGATCACATGGTGCGACAGCATCGTCCACTCACTCTTCGGGAAGAGTCCGCCGATGGCCGCCTCGATCTTGTCCGGGTCGGTCGCCTCGGTCCACCGCCATCGCCGTACGAGCCGCTGGAAGTGCGTGTCCACGGTGATGCCGGGCCGGCCGAAGGCGTTGCCCAGCACGACGAAGGCGGTCTTGCGGCCGACGCCGGGCAGCTTGACCAGGTCTTCGAGACGGCCGGGGACCTCACCGCCGTGGTTCTCCACCAGAGCCTTGGACAGCCCCATGACCGACTTCGTCTTGGCCCGGAAGAAACCGCAGGGCCGCAGGATCTCCTCGACCTCCTCCGGGACGGCCGCGGCCAGGTCCTCGGGGGTGGGGTACTTCGCGAAGAGTGCCGGTGTCGTCTGGTTGACCCGCAGGTCGGTCGTCTGCGCGGACAGGACCGTCGCCACGACCAGCTGGAAGGAGTTCTCGAAGTCCAGCTCCGGGTGCGCGTAGGGGTACACCTCGGCGAGTTCGCGGTTGATACGCCGGGCACGGCGGACGAGCGCGGTCCGCGACTCGTTCTTGGGGGGCGCGGGGGGCGCGAAGGGCTCGGCGGAGGTCCTGGCGGGAGTGGGAGGGCTGCCGGCGGCGGCCGTTCTCGCCGGGGCCGCCTTTCGGGGTGGCGGGGCTTTTCGTGCCGAGACAGCGCTTTGCGTCGCGGCCGTCTTCTTCGCCGCCACCTTCTTCACGGGCGCCTTCTTCGCTGCCGCCTTCTTCACGGGTGCCTTCTTCATGGCCATCGTCTTTTCAGCGGTGGCCCTTTTCTCCGGGGCGGGCTTTTTCGCCGGGGCCGTGGTCTTCTGGGCGGAGTTCTCCCCCATTGCTGGATCGGACACCTTCGTCGCCTTTGCCGTTTTGTTCGCTCCTGTGGAGCCCTGTTCGCCCACAGCGGAATCGCGACGCGCAACCACCCGCCCAGCCCCCTTGGCCTGTGCTCTCACCGGCGTTTTGGACACCCGGCCAGCCTAAAGCCCGGCACCGACATCCGCCCCGGGCCCGGAAGATCGGCCCCCAATTGGACCCCTGACGCTTACCCCGGGACATGTGTGCGGCATCCTTGTGACAGATCACACTGTTTGGTCCGTCCGGCAAGATGGGGAACACGGTCCCCTGGTAGTACGGGGAGCAAGATCCCCTGAGCAGGTCGACAAGGAGAGAACTCGTGGACGACGTTCTGCGGCGCGCCCCGCTCTTCGCGGCGCTCGATGACGAGCAGGCCGCGGAGCTCCGCGCCTCCATGAGTGAGGTGACCCTCGCGCGCGGTGACGCTCTTTTCCACGAGGGCGACCCGGGTGACCGCCTCTATGTGGTCACCGAGGGCAAGGTCAAGCTGCACCGCGCGTCGCCCGACGGCCGCGAGAACATGCTGGCCGTGCTCGGCCCCGGTGAACTGATCGGCGAGCTGTCGCTGTTCGACCCCGGCCCGCGCACGGCGACCGCCACGGCCCTGACCGAGGTCAAGCTGCTCGGCCTGGGCCACGGCGACCTCCAGCCCTGGCTGAACGCACGGCCCGAGGTGGCCGCGGCGCTGCTGCGGGCGGTCGCACGCCGACTGCGCAAGACCAACGACCAGATGTCCGACCTCGTGTTCTCGGACGTTCCCGGGCGGGTCGCTCGTGCGCTGCTGGACCTCTCCCGACGGTTCGGCGTGCAGTCCGAGGAGGGCATCCACGTGGTGCACGACCTCACCCAGGAGGAGCTGGCGCAGCTCGTGGGCGCGTCCCGGGAGACCGTGAACAAGGCTCTGGCGGACTTCGCACAGCGCGGGTGGCTGCGGCTGGAGGCTCGCGCGGTGATCCTGCTGGACGTGGAGCGGCTGGCCAAGCGGTCGCGCTGACGCGCCAGGGGTTGCCGGGCCGGCGCGAGTGCCGGCCCGTGCGGGTCGTATGACCGGCCAGGCGTTGCAGGCCGTCTTGCGGTCAGCACGGCCGTTCGTACGCCAGGGGCCGGGCCGTTGATACGCCGATGGGGCTCGTCTCGTTCGCGAGGCGGGCCCGCTTCGTTTCGCCCCACCGCCACCACGGCCCCACTGCTCCGGCCGGCCTGGTCCAGGTTCCGGCCTGGTCCGGTCTCCGGCCTGGTCCGGTCTCCGGCCTGGTCCGGTCTCCGGCCTGGTCCGGTCTCCGGCCTGGTCCGGTCTCCGGGGATTGCAGCCCGCCCAGAAAACAACCTGCTCCCGGAGCCTTCGCACCGCACAGTGGCCGTATGGCCGGAACGGGGCGTGCGAGAGGGCTGGACAGCCACGGGTACTTCGAGCGGGAGGGGGCGTTGGGGCGGGTCGGCGAGGTGTTCGGGCCGGTGGTCGCGGCGGCCCGGGAGCGGATCGTGGCGGTCTTCGGGGGGCGGCTGCACAGTGCGTACCTCTACGGGTCGATTCCCCGGGGCACGGCCCGTCCGGGGCGCAGTGACCTCGATCTGTTGCTGGTGTTGCTCGGGGAGCCTACGGAGGCCGACCGGACGGCGGCTCGGTCGCTGGACGAGGCTCTGGACGCGCGCTTTCCGCAGATCGACGGGGCGGGGACCCTGCTCGTCAGCCGGGCGCAGGTGCTGAGCGACCTCGAGAGGTACGACCTGGGCTGGTTCCTGGCCTGTCTGTGCACTCCTCTCCTGGGCGAGGACCTCGCGGGGGATCTGCCCCGCTACCGGCCGGACTCCCTCCTCGCCCGCGAGACGAACGGCGATCTGGCGCTGCTGCTGCCGCGCTGGCGTACGCGGGTCGCGGAAGCCGACGGCGACGACGCCCGGCGGGCGCTGGTCCGTGGTTGTTCCCGGCGGCTCGTCCGTACCGGTTTCACCCTCGTGATGCCGCGGTGGAACGGCTGGACCAGCGATCTGCACGAGATGGCCCAGGCGTTCGGCGCGTACTACCCCGGCCGCGCCGCCCAGATGCGCGCGGCGGCGGTGGCCGGCTACGAGCCGGGGGCCGATGCCGAGGTACTGCGCACGTATCTGGACGACCTCGGGCCCTGGCTGGCCGGGGAGTACGCACGCGTGCACGGAACCAAGGCACCACGTCCCGGCCGGCCATGACGGGGGGCGGGGGGTCCCCTGGCGCGGCAGCATCCGCACCGGCACAGGCGGAAAGGCCCCTGGACGGCCCTGGGAGGGGCCCCTGGGGCCTTGGAAGTCCGCAGTGGCCCGCGGGGCCCCGGGAGCGCCGTTCGTCGGCTGTGGGCCGGAGAGGGGCGCTCAGGCGTACGTCAGGCGTACTTCGGGGTCAGATCAGGCCGTGCTCGGTCAGGTACTCCAGCTGCGCCCGGACGGAGAGTTCCGCCGCCGGCCACAAGGAGCGGTCGACGTCGGCGTAGACGCGGGTGACGACCTCCTCGGGGGTGCGGTGCCCGTTCTCGACGGCCGTCTCGACCTGGGCGAGCCGGTGGGCGCGGTGGGCGAGGTAGAACTCGACGGCGCCCTGGGCGTCTTCCAGGACGGGGCCGTGGCCGGGCAGGACGGTGTGGACGCCGTCGTCGACCGTGAGGGACCTGAGGCGGCGCAGGGAGTCGAGATAGTCGCCGAGGCGGCCGTCGGGGTGGGCCACGACCGTCGTACCGCGTCCCAGGACCGTGTCGCCCGTCAGCACGGCACGGTCGGCCGGGAGGTGGAAGCAGAGTGAGTCGGCGGTGTGCCCGGGGGTGGGGACGACACGCAGCTCCAGGCCGCCGACCGAGACGACGTCACCCGCGCCCAGCCCCTCGTCGCCGAGCCGCAGCGCGGGGTCGAGGGCCCGGACGTGCGTGCCGGTCAGTTCGGCGAAGCGGCCGGCGCCCTCCGCGTGGTCGGGATGGCCGTGCGTGAGCAGGGTCAGCGCGACCCGTTTGCCGGCCTTCTCCGCCGTGTCGACGACCCTGCGCAGGTGGACGTCGTCCAGTGGACCCGGGTCGATCACGACCGCCAGGTCGGAGTCCGGCTCGGAGACGATCCAGGTGTTGGTCCCGTCCAACGTCATCGGGGACGCGTTCGGCGCGAGCACGTTGACCGCGCGCGCGGTGGCGGGCCCGGACAGGGCACCGCCCCTGGGGCGGCCGGGGAGGGCTGCTGCGTCGGTCATGCGGGAGTGCCTTCCAGCAAAATCGGCGGGGTGTCACGGTGCCGGGCGACGGCCCGCGCGGCGCGGCGGCACCCGCACGGCGGGGTGCGGGGCGGGTACGGCAGAGGGCGGGGCGCGCGCGGGGGCGGGGCCTTGCCGTCCGGTCGGCGCGGGAGGGCTGTCCCGGGCGTCATGCGGGATCCCCTGCGCCCGGGACGCGCTTGGTGAACTCGGCGTGGCCGGGCCAGGAGAGGACCACGTCGTCGTTGTCCGCGAGGCGGGCCTCGGCGAGGACGGGCGTCAGGTCGCAGGCGGGTGCGGCGGCGAGTGCGGCGGCGGCCGTGTCGTACTCCGCGAGCCGGCGCAGGGTCGCGATGGTGGGCGGCATCATCAGCAGTTCGCCCCTGTCGTAGCCGTCCGCCGCGTCCCCGGGCCGGATCCACACCGTGCGGTCGGCCTCCGTGGAGGCGTTGCGGGTGCGCTGGCCCTGCGGGAGGGCGGCCACGAAGAACCAGGTGTCGTAGCGGCGGGACTCGAACTCGGGGGTGATCCAGCGGGCCCAGGCGCCCAGCAGGTCGGACCGCAGGACCAGCCCCCTGCGCTGCAGGAACTCCGCGAAGGACAGCTCCCGTGCGGCCACCGCCGCGCGGTCCGCCTCCCAGTCGTCGCCCGTGGTGTCGCCGACCACGGTGTCGGGGCCGGGCCCGGCGAGCAGCACGCCCGCCTCCTCGTACGTCTCCCGCACGGCCGCGCAGACGATCGCCTGGGCGTCCTTCTCGCCGACACCGAGTCTGGACGCCCACCACGCGCGCGTGGGGCCCGCCCAGCTGATCTGGTGGTCGTCGTCGCGGGGGTCCACGCCGCCGCCGGGATAGGCGTACGCGCCCCCGGCGAAGGCCATGGAGGCGCGTCTGCGCAGCATGTGCACGACCGGCGTGCCGGCCGTGTCCTTGAGCAGCATGACGGTGGCGGCCCGCCTGGGGGTCACCGGTGTGAGGGTGCCGGCCGCGAGTGCGCGGATGCGGTCCGGCCACTCGGCTGGGTACCACTGCCCGTTTGCCATGGGCGGAGGCTAACTCGTCACGGGCGGATGTTCGAGTGAGCCTCCGCGATCCCGGCGGTCGCTACGCGACGGTGAGCTCCACCTGGAGTTCCACCTCGACGGGCGCGTCCAGGGGGAGGACCGCCACACCGACCGCGCTGCGCGCGTGGACGCCCTTGTCGCCGAAGACGGCGCCCAGGAGTTCGCTCGCACCGTTCAGCACGGCGGGCTGACCCGTGAAGTCGGAGGCCGAGGCCACGAAGCCGACGACCTTCACCACGCGCGCGACACGGTCCAGGTCGCCCGCCACGGACTTCACGGCGGCGAGGGCGTTCAGCGCGCAGGTACGCGCGAGTTCCTTGGCCTCCTCGGGGGTGACCTCGGCACCGACCTTGCCGGTGACGGGCAGCTTGCCGTCCACCATGGGGAGCTGCCCGGCGGTGTACACGTACACGCCGGACCGGACCGCCGGCTGGTACGCGGCGAGCGGCGGGACGACCTCGGGCAGCCGCAGCCCGAGCTCCGCGAGCCTGGCCTCGACGGCGCTCACGGCTTGGGCCGCTTCAGGTAGGCCACCAGCTGCTCGGGGTTGTTCGGCCCGGGCACGACCTGGACGAGCTCCCAGCCGTCCTCGCCCCAGGTGTCCAGAATCTGCTTCGTGGCGTGGACGAGCAGCGGCACGGTTGAGTATTCCCACTTGGTCATGCGGCCGACCTTATCCGCTGCCAGGCCACCGCCCGGCACGGGTTCCGCCTCGGCTCCGGGCGTGGCCGGTCCGGAAGGACATGGGGTCACGGCTCGGACAGGCCCGGGGCCACCACCGCGATCACGCTCGGGGACACACCCCGCACCACGAGGGTTCCCCCGCCCTCCCCGGGGGCATGACGGCCCGGACCGGCGGTGCCCGGGAGGCGGGCAGAACACACGTTGTCCACAGCCTCCCGCTTATGCCGCGCGCCGACTGGTTAGGCTCGAATACGTGAGCAGGCTCCAGGTCGTCAGCGGCAAGGGCGGGACCGGAAAGACCACGGTCGCCGCCGCACTCGCGCTCGCCCTCGCGACCGAGGGGAAACGCACCCTCCTGGTCGAGGTCGAGGGCAGACAAGGCATCGCACAGCTTTTCGAGACGGAGGCACTGCCGTACGAGGAGCGGAAGATCGCGGTGGCACCCGGGGGCGGGGAGGTGTACGCGCTGGCCATCGACCCCGAACTGGCCCTGTTGGACTACCTCCAGATGTTCTACAAGCTGGGCGGGGCGGGCCGGGCCCTGAAGAAGCTCGGTGCCATCGACTTCGCCACCACCATCGCACCCGGCCTCCGGGACGTGCTGCTGACCGGCAAGGCCTGCGAGGCGGTGCGCCGCAAGGAGAAGAGCGGGCGGTTCACGTACGACCACGTGGTGATGGACGCGCCGCCCACCGGTCGCATCACCCGCTTCCTGAACGTCAACGACGAGGTGGCGGGCCTGGCCAAGATCGGCCCCATACACAATCAGGCCCAGGCCGTCATGCGGGTCCTGAAATCCCCCGGGACGGCCGTGCATCTGGTGACGCTGCTGGAGGAGATGCCGGTCCAGGAGACGGCTGACGGCATCGCCGAGCTGCGGGCCGCGCAGCTGCCGGTGGGGCGGGTCATCGTCAACATGGTGCGTCCGGAGCTGCTGGACGCCGACGAGCTGGAGTTCGCGCGCACGGTGCCGCGCACGGCGGTCGCCAAGTCCCTGTCCACGGCGGGGCTGGGCGGCGCGCGGCGCGGCGGCAACGCCGAGCGTCTGGTGGAACCGCTGCTCGCGCAGGCCGAGGAGTACGCCGAGCGGTACACCCTGGAGCACGAACAGCGGAGCGTCCTGGGCGAGCTGGGGCTGCCGTTGCACGAACTGCCGTTGCTCGCCGAGGGAATGGACCTGGCGGGCCTGTACGAACTGGCCACGGAACTGCGTCAGCAAGGAATCTCATGACTCCGGACCCGGCCAACGCGCACGAGGCCACCGCACACGAGGCGGCCCACTTCCCTGACGGACACCGCGTGATCGGCTCGACCCGCCCCCTCGCGATCGACCCCCTGCTGGACGACCCGCGGACCCGCATCGTGGTGTGCTGCGGCGCCGGCGGGGTGGGCAAGACGACCACGGCGGCGGCTCTGGGGGTGCGGGCCGCCGAGCGCGGCCGCAAGGTGGTCGTGCTCACCATCGACCCGGCCCGGCGGCTCGCCCAGTCGATGGGCATCGACTCGTTGGACAACACCCCGCGGCGGGTGAAGGGCATCGAAGGGGACGGCGAGCTGCACGCCATGATGCTCGACATGAAGCGCACCTTCGACGAGATCGTCGAGGCGCACGCGGACCCGGACCGTGCCTCCGCGATCCTGGGCAACCCCTTCTACCAGTCGCTCTCGGCGGGCTTCGCGGGCACGCAGGAGTACATGGCGATGGAGAAGCTGGGCCAGTTGCGGGCCCGGGACGAGTGGGACCTGATCGTCGTCGACACGCCCCCGTCCCGCTCGGCGCTGGATTTCCTGGACGCCCCCAAGCGGCTCGGCTCGTTCCTCGACGGCAAGCTGATCCGTGTCCTGCTGGCCCCGGCGAAGGTCGGCGGGCGGGCCGGCATGAAGTTCCTGAACGTCGGCATGTCGATGATGACGGGCGCCCTGGGCAAGCTGCTGGGTGGTCAGCTGCTCAAGGACGTGCAGACGTTCGTGGCCGCCATGGACTCCATGTTCGGCGGCTTCCGTACGCGCGCGGACGCCACGTACAAGCTGCTCCAGGCGCCCGGCACGGCCTTCCTCGTGGTGGCCGCGCCGGAGCGGGACGCGCTGCGCGAGGCGGCGTACTTCGTGGAGCGGTTGGCGGCCGAGGACATGCCGTTGGCCGGGCTGGTGCTCAACCGGGTGCACGGCAGCGGCGCGGCCCAGCTGTCCGCGGAGCGTGCGCTCGCCGCCGCGGAAAATCTTGAAGAGCCCGGCATTGTGGATCAGATGGACGGGAAAGCAGTTCGTAACTCTCCCGACACGCAAGGCAGTTCAGACCGTTCCGGCAGTTCAGACCACGCAGGCAGTTCAGACCGCGCAGGCAGTCCAGCCAGTTCCGACTCTCCCGCCACGACCGGCGCCGAGGACGGCTCCCCCGCCCCGGATCTGACCGTGGAACAGCTCACGTCGGGTCTGCTCAGGCTGCACGCCGAGCGGATGCGGATGCTCTCCCGCGAGCAGCGCACCCGTGATCGTTTCACCGCGCTGCATCCCGAGGTGGCCGTGGCCGAGGTGGCCGCGCTGCCCGGCGATGTCCACGACCTGGCGGGCCTGCGCGACATCGGGGACCGTCTCGCGGCCATAAGGCCGGAGCTGCCCACCTCAGACGACTGACTGAACCATCGCGTCCGGGCCCTGGCCTTCGGCCGCGTCGACGACGGGCGACGGACGAGTGACTGTCCGACGCCTGCCGCAAGCCCGCGCCGCCCCAGGCCTCGTACGGCGGCAGGACTGGACGACCACAAGACCGTACGCCTGTGCGACCGACGGCAACCGTCTACCCGGGTGCACTGCACTCGGTGTGCGGGTGCGTACGACCGACATCCCCTGCCACAGGGCCGCATGCACCTCCAAGCGCACGAGACCACACCACGGGCCCTGCACGACCCCAGCTCAGGAGCGCGCGGCGGTCCGTACGACGGCCACGACCGCGCCACGGCCCGTCCGTTGATCCACGCCTCGGGGCACCCGAGAGCCGGCACACCTGCCCGACGCGCCGACACCTCAAGGGCGCCCTCGACCGACGTGACCCGGAGGGGCCGTCGCCGTCAGCTCACCGCCGCGTAGTTCTCGTAGATCTCGTCATCGTCGAGCGGCAGAATGCCCGCGCCACGCTCGTACTCCGTGCGCGCGGTCTCCAGCAGCCTGCGCCAAGACGTGACGGTCGGACGCCTGCGCAGCAGTGCGCGACGCTCACGCTCCGTCATTCCTCCCCACACGCCGAACTCGACGCGGTTGTCCAACGCGTCCGCCAGGCACTCCGTACGCACCGGGCATCCGGTGCACACCGCCTTGGCCCTGTTCTGCGCTGCTCCTTGAACGAACAGTTCATCCGGATCGGTAGTGCGGCAGGCAGCCTGCGCACTCCAGTCGGTTACCCAGCCCATACCGGCGCCGTCCTCTCCCGAATCGAGGCTCCCCCACGGCGGCAGCGGCATATTCACCGCCGCCAGTTGAGGACGTTACGGAAGGTGGGCACAGCGCAACACCCCCTTCGGGCCCAATCTTGAATGGCCCGAACGGACTATGCGTAAGCGGCAGATCACCCGCGGGAGTGACCTGAGGGCATACGTGACTATCCCGGCAGAACGGGATGGTTGGCATGCGTCACAACGGACACCGAATGACACACAAGGTGTATTCGGACACGGCACCCGAAAAAAATCGGAAGAACGTCAGAACGCTTCGGGCTCGCTGGACGTACTTATACAAGGGCCTGTGGCTGTGACAGTTGAGAGCAGCTTAGGCCAACGCCTGCGCGCGTGTCCGGCGAATGGGAACGTAGACAACCGTTCATGTTCTCTTCGCCTGTTCTCTTCGCTTGCGCGCCATGACGCGCCGCCGGCGACCCCGCGGTGCCCCGCCGTGCCGTGCCGCGCCCGGTTTCGGCGGCCGCCCGCCGCACGCACACCACCCCCATGGCGGACACCGGATGTCACGATCCGGCACCCGTACGCCTCTGGACCCACCTGCTCCTTCGGAACGGTCATCGCTACGGATTAGGCTGCCCTCATGCCAAACAAGCGCTCGGGTGGTGGTCTGTCCGCCACACAGCAGGCCGCCAAGTTCCTAGGTGTCAGCGTGCTCGCCGGTGCCGTCATGGCGGGCATCGCGCTGCCCGCGGTCGGCGCCCTGGGGCTGGCGGCCAAGGGTTCGGTCGAGGGGTTCGACGAGCTCCCCGCCAACCTCAAGCAGCCGCCGCTGAGCCAGCGCACCACGATCCTCGACAGCAAGGGCGACACGATCGCCTCGGTGTACAGCCGCGACCGTACGGTGGTCGATCTCAAGGAGATCTCGCCGTACATGCAGCAGGCGATCATCGCCATCGAGGACGCCCGGTTCTACCAGCACGGCGCGATCGACCTGAAGGGCGTTCTGCGCGCGCTCAACCGGAACGCGCGGGAGGGCGGGGTCGCCCAGGGCGCGTCCACCCTGACGCAGCAGCTCGTGAAGAACGTCGCGGTGGAGGAGGCCGGTGACGACCCGACGCTGGTCGCCCAGGCCACCCAGCAGACCCTCGGCCGGAAGATCAACGAGCTGAAGAAGGCGATCCAGCTCGAAGAGGAACTGGGCAAGAAGAAGATCCTCGAGAACTATCTGAACATCACGTTCTTCGGCCAGCAGGCCTACGGCGTCGAGGCCGCGTCCCAGCGCTACTTCTCCAAGTCCGCCAAGGACCTGGACGTGGAGGAGGCAGCGCTCCTCGCCGGAATCGTGCAGTCGCCCAGCCGGTACGACCCGGTGAACGACCCGCAGGAAGCCACCAAGCGGCGCAACACCGTGCTGCAGCGCATGGCCGACCTCGGTGACGTCTCCCAGGCGGAGGCCGACAAGGCCAAGGAGAAGCCGCTCGGGCTGGACATCAGCAAGCCGAAGAACGGCTGCATCACGGCCGTCAAGGGCGCGGGCTTCTTCTGCGACTACGTGCGCGAGGTGTTCCTGAACACCCCGATCTTCGGCAAGTCCAAGGAGGCCCGGGCCAAGATCTGGAACCAGGGCGGTCTGACGATCCGGACGACGATGGACCCGAAGGCCCAGAAGTCCGTCCAGGCCTCCGTCAAGAGGCACGTCTACCAGAAGGACGAGGTCGCCACCGCCGCCACCATCGTGGAGCCCGGCACCGGCAAGATCCTCGCCATGGGGCAGTCGAGGCCGTACGGGCTCGACACCAAGAAGAACGAGACGACGATAAACCTCTCGGTGAACGAGTCCATGGGCGGCGGAGCGGGCTACCAGCCCGGTTCGACGTTCAAGCCGATCGTCGCCGCGGCGGCCCTGGAGGACGGCATGTCCCCGGGGAAGGTCTACTCCTCGCCGTACCAGATGGCCTATCCGAGCCCGATCTCCACCTGTGGCGGCGGCACCTGGCGCAACGGCACCGGCAGCGCTGCCGCGGACCTCGAGAACGAGAGCGCGAGCGAGGTCGGCCCGTACTCCCTGCGGAAGGCGACCGCGCTGTCGGTCAACACCTACTTCGTGCAGATGATCGCGGACATCGGCATCTGCCCGGTGACGAAGATGGCCAAGAAGATGGGCGTCGAGCGGGCCGACGGCCGCAAGATCGACCAGGCGCCGTCGATAGCTCTCGGCACGCAGGAGATGTCCCCGCTGACCATGGCGAACGCGTACGCGACCTTCGCCGCGCGCGGTATGTACTGCACGCCGGTCGCCATCGAGTCCATCACCCAGCGGGTCGGCGACAAGTCGAAGTCGCTGGAGGTCCCGAAGTCGACGTGCTCGCGCGCCATGTCCGAGAACACCGCCGACACCGTCAGCGCCCTGCTCAAGGGCGTGGTCGAGGACGGTACGGGTACGGAGGCCGGACTCGGCCCCAGCCGTCCCAGCGCCGGTAAGACCGGTACGACGGACGGCCGTTACGCGGCCTGGTTCGTGGGCTACACCCCGAACATGGCCGGCGCCGTCTGGGTGGGCGACCCCGCGCATAAGCGCCCGATGGTGAACATCACCATCGGCGGTCAGGGGTACGGCAAGGTCTTCGGTGGAAAGGTCCCCGGTCCGATCTGGCGCGACATGATGTCCGGCGCGCTGGCGGGCAAGCCCCGCCCCGACTTCAACAAGGTCTACCTCCCCGAGGACCGGCCGGAGCGCGACCGCGGGGACGACGACAACGACGGCAATGGAAACGGGAACGGGAACGGGAACAACGACGACGACGGGAACGGTGACAACGGCAACAACGGTGGCGGCTTCATCGGCGGCACCGACGGCGGCACCACCTTCCCGACCCCGGAGTTCAGCATCCCGGAGAACTTCATCCAGGGGCAGACGAACGGCGGGAACAACGGGAACGGCGGAAACGGCGGCGGCCGCTTCGGCTGACGGCCATGGTCACTGCCACCGGTAGCCGGTACCGGCACCGGCCAGGTAAATGAGTACGGCGGTGGGGGCGCCCCTGGAG